>NZ_JBIVXL010000009.1:0-264061 GCF_044769225.1 Paenarthrobacter sp. NPDC090522 | reverse complement strand
CAAATCAACAAACTCCCGCCGGGCGTCCAACGAAAAATTCCTGACCACAACACGCTCCATCAATCAGAGCGTTGCAACGACCCTATGACTCCGCCACGGTCAAAACGCGCACAAATGCGACCCAGTTGGGTTAGGCGACGGGGCTGTGGCTAGTTGGGTGGGGCGGCTACCGTGACGGTCCGGGGTGCCTGGAAGGACAGGAGGCGCAACCACTCCGGGGCGGGTCCTTGCAGCCTGACCCGCTTGAGCGCCGAGGCAGTCTCTTCAACCACGACGGCGGCCTCAAGCTCCGCGAGCTTCGCACCGAGGCAGCGGTGGATGCCGGAGCCAAAAGCAAGGGCATAGGGTGTGGGGCCCGGCTGCCCGGGTACATCTCCGACGCCGGACGGGTCCCCTGCCGGAGCCCACGGAAAGCCGTGGTTCCCGGTCAGTTCAACCAGGATCTCCTGGCCCGCAGCAACGGGCTCGCCCTTGAGCTCCGTGTCCCGGACCGCGACCCGGCGCCACGTGGGAACGGATGACTCCGTGGCCAGGATATGCCGGACGAAGTCCCGGGCTTTGGCGCCGGACGCTGCATGCTCCCAGTTCATGCCCCGCGACCCTTCCAGGAGCCGGAACAGTGTGGTGCCGATGAGTTGTGTGGTGGTCTCCTGCCCCGCGATCAGGAGGAAATATCCGAGCGAGCACACCTCCGGAACCCTCAGGCCATGCTCGGCCAACGCCTTGAAAAGATTTGGGTTCGGCGCCGCCACGGCTTCATGGACCAGTTCGCGCAACCAGGTGTAGAACCCGGCGGCGCTGTGCGCCAGTTCCACTTGCCGCACGGGGTCCGGCCAGCCCCAAAACAGCTCCAGCGATTCCAGGCTCCAGCCCTTGAGCTGTGGAAGGTCCCGGACGGGCAACCCCAGCATCTCCATCATGACAATTGCAGGAGGGAACGCAGCAACCGACTGGACCAGATCCACGGTTCCCTTCGAAGCCAGGTCACTGCCTGCCCCGGCCACCGCATCGCGGGCCAAGGCGTGGATCCGTGGCTCCATCGCAGCTACTTTGGCCGGTGTGAAGAAGCCGGCCACCACCCGGCGGATACCGGCATGTGACGGGCCAGGGTTGCTGGCCAGGACAGGCGGAAGAGCGAACCGGGCCTTCTGCAAAATTCGGAGGGCTTGACCGTTCAGGGGAGTGACAGCAAGCAGCGCATTGGCCGGGCTGAAATCATCGGGCCGGTGCAGGACCTGGCGCACGGTATCCGGATCCCGCACTACCTTGTAGGGACACTCGAGCGCCGCGGGCTGAACCGAGGGCATGGCCACAGCCCCGTTCATGCAGCGACCCCTTCAAACCATGAGGCCGCCCGTTCGCGGAACGCATCCGGCTCCAACGCCGCGGCGCCGTCCGCGAGAGCGCCAAGAAAAGGAACACCCAAGGAACCCAGGGCCGCCCTGTTGGCCCTCTCCACCAAACCCGGAGTGGCCGGCCACTGTCCCAGCACGACTCCGGAAACATGCAGGCCACGCCGCTCCAGGGCCTCGAGCGTCAAGGCGGTGTGGTTCAACGTGCCCAGCGAGGGCCGGGCTACCACGACGAAACCAGCCCGGCTGCCAAGGACGGAGCCCAACGCAGCCAAGGTGCCGCCGTCGTGATCCAACTCCACCAGCAAACCGCCGGCCCCTTCCACCAGGACGTAGTCGTGGCCGGACGCCAGGCTAAGGATGCGCTCGGCGTGTACCAGCAACGGCGGCAGTGCCACCCCGTCGATTTCGGCGGCAGGCACCGGCGCCATGGGTTCCTCCAACACAATGCCCGCCTCGGCCCGAAGGGGTCCCGCGAGCCGGAGCACTTCGGACATGTCCGAGTCGCCCCCGTTGTTGCCGGTCTGGCACGGTTTGTAGACGGCCACAGCGTGCCCGTGTTGTTGCAAGGCTGCGGCGAGCGCCGCCGTCGTCATGGTTTTCCCAACCCCAGTGTCGGTACCGGTCACCAGGATGATGCGTGGAAGGGTCATGGGGTTTCCTCCAGGATGTGGCGCAGCACGGCGCACGCGTGGTCAAGGTGGTCCGGGGTGAGGCCCGCGTGGGAGGTCAGGCGCAGGCGGGAGGTCCCGTCCGGAACTGATGGTGGGCGGAAACAGCCAACACGCACGCCCGCCGCTGCAGCTGCCCGGCTTGCTGCGACCGCGGCTTCGGCGGAAGGCATGCGGAGGGTCTGCATGGCGCCCGCGGAAGGCTCCAGCTCCAGGTGTGCGGCGAGGCGTGCCGCGTTCCGGTGCACGGCGGCCGCGCGCCAAGGCTCCTGCCGGATAATCCCGACGGCGGCAAGCGCGGCTGCCGCTGCGGGCGGGGCCAGGGCGGTATCGAAGATGAAACTCCGCGAGCGGTTGACCAGGTGCTCCCGAACCAAGGCTGAACCCAACACAACCCCTCCTTGGCTGCCCAAGGCCTTCGAAAGCGTCGCCGTCACCACCACGTTCGGATGGCCGGCAAGGGCCGTACCAGCGATGGAACCACGGCCACTGAACGCGTCCGAGCCGGCAACGCCCAGTCCGTGGGCGTCGTCCACCAACAGCACCGCGTCATGCTCCTCGGCGAGGCCCAGCAAGTCATCCAAAGGCGCGGCATCACCTCCCACGCTGTAGATGGATTCGACCACCACCAACGCGCGTGGTTGCGTCCTGCCCTGGAGCAACGATCCCGCGTGGGAGGCGTCGTTGTGCCTGAACGTTGCCGTCTCCGAGCGGCTGAGCCTGAACCCGTCGATCATGGAGGCATGGCAGTGCTCATCCGCCACGATCAAGGTCCCCGGCCCGCCGACGGACGTGATGATCCCCAGATTGGCCAGGTAGCCGGAGGAAAACACCAACGCCGCGTCTGCCCCCACCAAGCCTGCGAGTTCATGTTCGAGTTCCATGTGGAGTTCTGTAGTCCCGGCCACCAACCGCGACGACGTGGCGCCCGTGCCCCACCGGGCAGCCGCTTCTCCTGCGGCCTCAGCGAGGCGTGGATCCGTGGCCAGCCCAAGGTAGTCGTTGCCGGCCAGGTCCACCATCCCGTCCCGTGGGCCGCGCACTCCCGGCGTCCGGGTCAGCCCCCGGCGCTCGCGGACGGTGGCCTGCTGTTCCAGCCAGGTGGTCATGGCTCGGCTCATGCGGCCACCCCGTCGCTTGCCTGAACGCCCTGGGCGGCAGCCACCATGCCGTCAGCAATGGACTGCACCTCGGCAGCAGAACTGATGTAGGGCGGCATGGCATAGATGAGGTTCCGGAAGGGGCGTACCCAGACGCCACGCTCGACGGCGGTCCGCGTCACCGCGGCGACGTCCACGGCGTTCCTCAGCTCGATGACCCCTACAGCGCCGATGGTACGAACGTCCGTGACGCCGTCGAGCTTCAACGCCGGGGCCAGACCGGACGCGAGACCGGCACCCACCCGGGCCACGTCAGCGCGCCAGGTGCCTTCCTGCAGCAACCCCAGGCTGGCGTTCGCCACGGCGCACGCCAGTGGGTTGGCCATGAACGTGGGCCCGTGCAGCAACGCACCCGCACCTCCACCGGACACCGCCTTCGCTACCTCCGCGGTGCACACGGTTGCGGCAAGCGTGAGGTAGCCGCCGGTGAGGGCCTTGCCGACGCACATGATGTCCGGGACCACGCCGGCGTGGTCGGCTGCGAAGAGTTCGCCGGTGCGTCCGAAACCCGTGGCGATTTCGTCGAGGATGAGCAGCAGTCCGTGGTGGTTCGCCACCTCGCGCAGGATCCGCACGCACTCAGCGGGATAGGCGAACATGCCGCCGGCGCCCTGCAGGACGGGTTCCACGATGATTGCGGCCAGCTCATCGGTGTGTTCGCTTGCCAGGCTTTCGACGTCGGCACGCCACTGTTCCATCGCGGCGGGTGTCGCGGTGGCTGCGGCCGGTGGACGTGGCGCGAAGACGTTCTTTGCCAGCAAGCCGGGAAACGCCGAATGCATGCCGTCCACCGGGTCGCAAACGCCCATGGCAGCGAAGGTGTCCCCGTGGTACCCGCCCCTGATGGTCAGGAAGCGTTGGCGCTTCGGGCGCCCCTTCGCCGTCTGGAACTGCACGGCCAGCTTCAGCGCCACCTCCACGGAGATGGACCCCGAATCCGCCAGGAACACACGTTCGAGGTTTCCCGGCGTCATAGCTGCAAGCCGTTCCGCCAGTTCCACCGCTGGCTGGTGGGTCAGGCCGCCGAACATGACATGGCTGAAATGCTCCACTTGGCGGTGGGCGGCGGCGTCGAGTACGGGGTGCCGGTAGCCGTGGATCACCGACCACCACGAGGACATCGCGTCGAGCACCTCATGGATCCGTCCGTCCTCGTCCCGCAGCCGCAGCGCCACGCCGTCGGCCGCCTCCACGGCCCACAACGGCAGGGTCTCCGAGGCAGGGGCGTACGGGTGCCACAAGCTGGCTCGGTCCCGTTCGATGAGCGAGCTCATGGGGTGACCCTTCCGTGACGGGAACATTCGGCCGTCCAACCCAGCGGAGTGACCTGGACCTTCATGCAGCGCCTGCACCGGGCGCAGTACCTTGGTGGCTCCATCACCAACTGCTGTTGGCAGCCGTGGTGGGCGTCCGACGTCGGACTCCCACCCTGGGTGCCCGTCTCGCCTGTGGCGTCGCCGCCGCAGTGTCCGCAGTAGCCCGCTTCGGCGGTCACAGCGACTTCTGGAATTCCTTGATGGGCATGTTGAGCTCCACCAGGAGGTTGAGGTCCGCGGTGGCCGGGCGGCCAAGGGTGGTGAGGTAGTTTCCGACGATCACCGCATTGATGCCACCAAGCAAGCCGTCCCGGGTGCCGAGGTCGCCCAGGGTCAGTTCGCGGCCGCCGGCGTAGCGCAGGACGGTGCGTGGCATGGCCAGGCGGAATGCCGCGATGGCACGCAGGGCATCCTTGCCATCCATGATTCCTTGGTTTTCCAGCGGCGTTCCGGGGCGGGGGTTGAGGAAGTTCAACGGGACTTCGTGGGGCTCCAGGGCGGCGAGCTGGGCCGCGATTTCGGCCCTTTGGTGGAGCGTCTCGCCCATGCCGATCAGGGCGCCGCAGCACAGCTCCATCCCGGCAGCCTTGACCATGGCGCAGGTTTCCAGGCGTTCCTCGTAGCTGTGTGTCGTGACGACCTCGGGGAAGTAGCTGCGGGCCGTTTCGAGGTTGTGGTTGTAGCGGTGGACGCCCCACTCCTTGAGCTGGTCCACCTGCCGCTGGGTGAGCATGCCCAGCGAGCAGGCGATATTGATGTCCACTTCTTCGTTGATGCGGTCGATCGCGAACTTGATCTGGTTCATGAGCTTGATGTCCGGGCCGCGGACGGCGGCCACGATGCAGAATTCGGTGGCACCAGTCGCAGCGGTTTCTTTCGCGGCCTTGACCAGTTCCGGGATGTCCAGCCACACGCCGCGGACGGGGGAGTCGAAGAGTCCGGACTGGCTGCAGAAGTGGCAGTCCTCGGGGCAGCCGCCGGTCTTGATGGAGATGATCCCTTCCACCTCGACATCCTCGCCGCAATGCTTGAGCCGGACCTCGTGCGCCAATTGCAGCGCGGCAGGGATCGCTTCGTCCGGGAGTTGGAGGATCTCCACAAGTTGGGCTTCGGTGAGGCCTTCGCCGCGATCCAGGACCTGCTCCCTTGCGAGGTCAAGAATGGCGTAAGCAGTGGTTTCTTGGGTTGAATCGGTGGTCATGCAGTAGACGGTATCCGCGCCGCGGAACAGCGATTTTGTGGGGTACTCACAAACCGGCAGGGCCCATTTTGGACGGCTTCTGCGAACTCAAGGCGTGACGCTTGGTGCAGAAGTTACAGCCGTGAAACATGCTTGTGACTGATTTGACGCGCTGCGTGACTAGCGTCGTGGGCGAACCACCGGCCAAGGAAAGTGATGACGCATGAGTGACGATGTGACCAGTACCCGGACACTGGAGCCGACGACGGCGGCGAGTACCGCCGTCGTAAGCGGCACCCCCATCGCGGCAGCGGCAGGCAACGCCGACGCGATGAGCGCGGCCAAGGAAAGCCTGGAGGACTACACCCTTCGTTTTGCCCCGCGGTCCTACCGAAAATGGAGTGCCGGTGTGGTGGCGACGAGTGCCTTGGGCGGAATCGCCTACTTGGCCGATTTCTCCATTGGCGCCAACATCGGCATCGCCTACGGCACGGTGAATGCCATCCTCGGCATTATCGTGGCCGCGGTTATCATCTTCGCTACCGGTTTTCCGCTGGCCTATTACGCCGCCCGGTACAACATCGACCTGGACCTCATCACCCGCGGTTCGGGCTTCGGCTACTACGGATCCGTGGTCACGAACGTTATCTTCGCGACGTTCACGTTCATCTTCTTCGCGCTGGAAGGCTCCATCATGGCGCAGGGATTGGAACTCGGCCTGGGTGTTCCGCAGTGGTTGGGCTACGCAGTGTCAACCATCATCATCATTCCCTTGGTGATCTACGGGATGAAGACACTGGCCACGCTGCAGGTCTGGACCACCCCACTGTGGCTGCTCCTGATGGTGGTCCCCGTGGGGTACCTGGTCATCTCCCACCCGGAAAGCATCGACTCCTTCTTCGCTTACACAGGTGAATCGGGTGACGGCGGACCCAACCTGGCCTCCGTGATGCTGGCCGCGGGTGTCTGCCTCTCGCTCATGGCCCAGATCGCCGAGCAGATCGACTACCTCCGTTTCATGCCACCCAAGACCGCTGAAAACAAGGGCGCCTGGTGGCGTGCTGTGATCCTCGCGGGCCCGGGCTGGGTCCTGTTCGGTGCCATCAAGCAGATCGTTGGCCTGTTCATCGCGATCTACCTCATCGCCACGCTCGATCCCGCCGCGTCCGTCCACGCCAACGAACCCGTACACCAGTTCCTTGGCGTGTACCAGGAGATGATGCCGGCCTGGTTGGCCATGACACTGGCCGTGGTGCTGGTGGTCATCTCCCAGATCAAGATCAACGTCACCAACGCCTACTCCGGCTCGCTCGCGTGGACCAACTCCTTCACCCGGATCACCAAGACCTACCCGGGCCGCATGGTCTTCGTGGTGGTCAACCTGGTCATTGCCCTGATCCTAATGGAGTCCAACATGTTCGACTTCCTCAACACCATCCTTGGTTTCTACGCCAACTGCGCCATGGCGTGGGTGGTCACGGTGGCCTCGGACATCGCCATCAACAAGTACCTCCTGAAGATTTCGCCCAAGGTTCCGGAATTCCGCCGCGGCATGCTCTACGCCATCAACCCGGTGGGCTTCGTGTCCATGCTGGTCTCGGCAGGGGTGTCCATCGCAGTGTTCTTCGGAGCCTTTGGTTCTGCCGTGCAGCCGTACTCGCCGATCTTCGCAGTGCTCCTGGCGCTCGTGTTGCCGCCGGTCCTGGCCCTGTGGACCCGGGGACGCTACTACCTTCGCCGGACCGACGACGGCATTGATCTCCCCATGTTCGACGCCGACGGCAACCCCAGCGACGCCAAACTCCTCTGCCACGTCACGGGCCTTGAGTTCGAGCGCCCGGACATGCTGCGGTCGGCCCAGGACGGGCCCGACGGCGAACCCCGGTACATCTCGTCCCTCGCCTTGTCCACGGACAAGTCAGGCGCATTGGTGCTGCCGGCTTCGGAACGGTAACTGTCCGTACCCGGTGCCGAGATGCAGTGGAGCGCGTTGTGGGGCATCACAGCGCGCTCTGCTGTTTTCGTTCTACTTGTTGAAGAGCTTCTTGGTGAATTTTGCGAGGCGGCCGGGTTCTTTCGAGGGGTCGATGATGGTGGGTTCCACTGTCAGGTCGGTTCCGCGCTCTGTGACCGGGCGGCGTCGGTTCTTCCAGTCGACCGAGTTGAACCGGGGGTTGTAGACGGGTGGGGTGATCCCTTCGGCGCGGAAGATGTCCCACATCCAGGGCGGGATGTTGTCGACGGTGCGGGGGTACTTCAGCAGGTGCTGGGCCCAATGCTTGCCGACGGCCGGTTCGCCGCCTGGATACCAGTCCCCATCGCTCATTTTTTGAAGGTGTTCTTCGTCGAAGACTTCCAAGCGTCCAGTGCGCGTGGGCAGTACATGAACTTCGGCTGTGGTCCATACGCCAACTCCAGGCGAGTACGACCGATTCCTGACTTCGGTTAGCCACTCTTCCAGCGCTTCATGAGAAAATCGGTTGCCCTCGAACCCGTATGATCGTGAGCCCTCGGTGGTTGTGATCTTTCCCCATCCGAAGGTGTCATGTCCTCGGAACACAAGCCGCCGGAACACCGCAAGGTCTCCTGCCGCGAAACCTTTGGAGCCGAACGCCTCGACTCTTAGTGCCTCGAGCCCGTCACTAACAAGCTGGTCTGTGGCATCGGAAAAAATTGTCACTGGAAGTCCTGCTCATCTGCTGGCAAATTGTTGAACATGCGGGAGATCCGTTCATCTGTCCCAAAGGCATAGGTTAGACGGGTTGATGCCGGGACGCCCGCCATGTCTCCGCCCACCAGTTCCATTTCCCATGTGAGATCCACCGGGTCTCCGGTAGTCAACTTAATCTTGACCTTGTTGATCACGTTCATCTCGACCTCGTGGAAATTTTGCTCATCGTTGGGTATGCCAGCGCCCCGGTTTTGCCAGTGATGTTGCGGGAAAAGGCCGGCTTTCTCACCGATGAAACCGAGGGCGGACGGGCTGGCGTGGCCGCCGTCGTAGCCGGGTCCGCCGAGCCTGCCGGCCTTCCATTGTTGGTAGCCGTTCCGGTTCGAATTCCCTACGAGGGTGGAGACGACGTGGCCCTTGGCTGAGGCGAGGTGGGCGTACTGGTCCATGACGAGGGTGAACGTGTTCCGCAGGCCGCCGTCCACTTCGGCGATGACGTTGTAGGTCACGTTGGGCATGGGTTTGTTCAGCTCCGGCGACCAGGCGCCCCTTACACCTGCGTAAGTGTCCACGCGAGTGACGTGCCCGGTTTCGTCGGTGTAGTACTTCTCAAGGGAGGGCACATCGACGTTTCCGTCGCTGTCTTTCATGACGCGCCGGTTCTCGACGATGTACTCGGTGTTGGGCTTGAGGTTGGTTCGGGCGGCGAAGTTTTCCTTGCGGTGGATCGGGAAGCTGGGGTCACCGTGCCGCAGCGTCACAGTGTCGGTCACGTGCCCGGGTTTGGGGAACCTGGTCTCCATCGCCGAGGCAAATGACGGCCGCGGGGTGTCCGGTTCTGCGCGGTGGGACGGCGTGGAAGCGGTCGGGTTGTCCTCCCGGATCTTTGCGGCTTTGGCCTCGAGCCCGTCGGCGAGACCGGTGTGGGTGTGGGTGAGGGTCCCGTGGGCATCGGGATACGCGGCCTTGGGCAGGACGGCTTCTGCGGCCCGTACTCCGTCTGCGAGTTTGGTGAGGGCCTCGGCAGTGGCACGTTTGGCACCGGTGACGAGTTCGCCTGCTGCCGCCGGAACAGCTCCAGCAAACTTCCAGGCACCGACGCTGGCTCTGGTCAACGCGGCTTGGACCTTCGCGGTGGTGGCGGGGGCGAGGATGTCCGAAACCTTCAACGCCAGGGAGCCCGGCTTGGCCAGGAAGTCCCCGGCGGTGAGAAGGATATGGGAGCTCGCGGCGAGCCTGGCGGCCAACGCAGCGTACTTGCCACTTTCCATGGCCGCTATGGACATCCGTCCGGCGAGTGCCCCCGCCTTGCTGAAGACCGCTCCTGATTTGATGAGTGCCCCGGCGCCGTAACCCACGGAAGCACTGGCCACCGTGAACATGTTTTGGCCAGCGGCCCAGTTCGGATTGGTGGCGTGCTCGTTGGTGTGGATCAGGGCCGGTCCGAGGGATCCGAGCAGTTCCTCGGCCTGGGCCACCTCCTCGGCGTGTTCCTTCCGGAAGCCCTCGTTTACTTTGGCCCAATTAACAGTTAGAGCAGCACTGGCCAGGGCGCCGACGCCACCCCAAGCCAGCTCGGATTTAGTGTCGTTTCCGGTCCCCACGAATGACCACACGCCGTCCACAAGCTCAATCGCGCCGGCGCCAAAGCCCTGAATGAACCCCAGAGCGTCGTATGGCCGGTACGGCACCGTCGCCCGGCCCCACGGCGGTTCCGGCTCGGGGTGGTCCACGCCAAGTGTGGTCCCGGCGTCGTACAGGATCTCATCCACCACGCTGCCCGACCGCAGATCGACGTGTGGCAGCGCGCTGGCGGTGTAGACCGTGCCGCCGGACACCTCGGCCAGGGACGCGGCGCAGGTATTTTGCGCCGTCAGGTATTCCTCATGGATTGACTTGATGTCAGCGGCGAGCCGGGCGCGCCTGTCGCTGAGGTCCGCGTCGCCGTTCCATGTGCGGTGCTCGGTGATGGTGATCTCGTCATCCTTGAGCCGGTGGGTGACCTCAACGCTGGTGGGATAGACCGAGATGTCCGCATCCAAGGTGTGTACAGCCCGGCCATACGCCTCCAAACGAAGCTTTAAGTCCCGGCAGGTGGTGGAGAACGTCTCCAGGGCCTTTGCTGAGGCTGTCGCTGTGCTTTGGACGCGCTGCGCGGTTGGGGTCAGATGATCAAAGGCCGCCAGTACGGTCGCCGACTCCTCGGTCTTGTACGAGGAGGAGAGCTGCCGCCACAGCGCGGTGGTAGTACAGAAATCCGTCAGGAAATCATCGGCGTGCTGTCGCAACGAACGTGCTCCGGCATCCAGGTCGTCAACATCGGGCAACGCAAAACCACCCGAAGGATTTAATCCGGACGACGTTTCAGGGAAGGCACTCATCCCTAACCCCGCAAGGGCAGGGCGGGGCCACCATGGACCGGTGACGGGTCGGGGGCCTCCACCTGGGCAGCGCTGCGCTGGGCGACGGCGGCCATGTCCAGGTCACCTTGCCGGTAGAAAGCCAGGGCCTTCGCCGTGGAGGTGATGATGGTCTCTGACCGGCTGGCCACCTCGGTGGCAGCAGGCGTGAGTTTCAGTTCCACCACGTCATTGAGTGCATTCAGGACCGTCGCAGCCTCCGGTGGGATCGCCTCCGCCGTTTTTTGCAGTGCCCTACCCATCCCGGCAACTGATGGTTGCGTCGTCTCAATCTGTGACGCAGCGGCCGTCAGCGTTGTGGTTGCAGCAGCCAAGTCGATATCCCAAACACCCATCAAGAGCCCCCAACAGCCTCGAACCATCACCCACCGCGAACCTGATGGGTGGCGAAGACCGGAATTGGTCACACGGTCGGGGTCATTTTGAGCACACGAAAATCGGTCTAGGTGGCAAAAAATGGCTTCCCTAGACCGAAACAGGGGAAATTAGGTGCTGATATCGAAAAATTAGGTGGAAGAGAAAATCATCTAGGTGGTGAACTTCCTGGTTGCGCGCACGAAAAAAGGACGCCTTGGCCGGTGGGCCAAAGCGTCCTTTCCCTCATGCGGGTTACTTGTCGAAGGCGTCCTTTGCGGCGTCCTTGACGTTTTCGCCGGCCTGCTTGGCCTTCGCGGCGGCCTGGTCGGCTACACCCTCAGCCTGCAGTTTCTCGTTGTTGGTGGCGTCACCCAGGGCTTCCTTTGCCTTGCCGGTGACTTCCTGGGCCTTGTTGCTGATCTTGTCTCCGAGTCCCATGAGGGCCCCCTTCCGGATAGTCGAACGCTGACAATCGCTAGATTACCTAGCAATTCTGTAAGTTTGCTGAGTATCCGCTGCGGTCTTCCGGAGCGTTGGCATCAGGGCTTGAGGACCACCTTGATGCAGCCGTCTTCCTTCTTCTGGAACTTCTCGTAGAGCTCCGGAGCCTCCTCCAGACCACCGGTGTGGGTGACCAAATGCATGACTGCCAGCGGATCGGCGTCCTCCTCCACCAAGGGGAGCAGTTGGTCGGTCCACCGGCGCACATTGCACTGCCCCATGCGGAGTTGTATTTGCTTGTCGAACATCGTCATCATCGGCATCGGGTCCGCTTGCCCGCCGTAGACGCCGCTGAGTGAGATGGTCCCACCGCGGCGCACCAGATCGACGGCGGTGTGCAAGGCGGCCAGCCGGTCCACGCTGATGGTCTCCATGGCCACCTGTGCCGGTCTGTCCGGAAGCAGCGAAACCGCTTTGTGGAGGAACGACGCCACGGGGGAGCCATGCGCTTCCATGCCTACCGCGTCCACGACGGAATCAGGTCCTCGGCCAAGCGTTGTGTCCCGGATCATTTCCGAGATGTCAGGGCTGTAGTCCATCGTCTCCACGCCGTGTTCTTCGGCCATCGCCCGACGTTCCGGTACGGGGTCCACGCCAATGACCCGGAAGCCCTGGTGTTTGCCAATCCTGGCAGCGAACTGTCCAACCGGCCCCAACCCCAGAACGGCGAGCGTACCGCCGTCGGGGACGTTGGCGTAGTCGACGGCCTGCCACGCGGTGGGCAAAATGTCGGAAAGGAACAGGTACCGCTCATCGGGCAGGTCGGAGTCCACCTTGACGGGGCCGTAGTCGCCGAAGGGAACCCGAAGGTACTGTGCCTGTCCGCCGGGAACGGAACCATACAGCTCGGAGTAGCCAAAGAGTGCTGCCCCGGAATGCTTTTCCTTGACCTGCGTGGTTTCACACTGCGACTGCAGGCCCTGGTTGCACATGTAGCAGCGGCCGCAGGAGATATTGAACGGGACCACCACACGGTCGCCCTTTTTCAGCCTGTGGACTTCCGACCCCACTTCTTCCACAATGCCCATGGGCTCGTGCCCTATGACGTCGCCCTTGTGCATGAAAGGCCCGAGGACCTCGTAGAGGTGCAGGTCCGAGCCGCAAATCGCTGTTGAGGTAATCCGAACGATCACATCCGTGGGTTCCTGGATGGTTGGATCCGGTACGTCAACGACGCCCACTGAGCGTCGTCCCTGCCATGTCACTGCTTTCATCATTGATCTCCACTGCTCTTGCCTGGAGTAGTCCCGCGCTGCAGGAGACCTTCCCAGCGAATCAGAGTCCCGGCCCGGGCACAAGGGACCCGGACTCCGGGACAAGCTGCCGCCCGCCCGCATTAGTAAGCAGCCTGATGAAAAGTGTTAAGATGGTGGGAGGTACAAACATTTGTCGGACAGTGAAGACCGGGGAGTGAATGCATGGCGATTGGAAGCGGGGCCGGCGGGGTACACCGCGATCACGGCGGCGACCGCGCACAGCGTGGGCCAGGAGCGGCGCCCAAGAAAGCCGTTCACCAAGGAGGCAATCCACATGGATACCGGGCAATTGGTTCTGATTATCGTAGTGGCCGTCATCGTCATAGCCGCGGTGATTATCGCGGTGGTGGTTGGTCGGCGGAAAAAGACTGAAGCGAACCGACGTCGAGCAGTCGATCTGCGCGAAAAAGCGGATCAGGAAGCCGTAGGTGCCCACCAGGCCAAAGTAGAGTCCGCCCAGGCGGAAGCGGCTGCCGTGCAGGCTGAAGCGGAAGCGAACCGGCTCCGCCGTGAAGCCGAGCGTCATTCGGCACAAGCCAAGGAAGCCAGTGAGCGGGTGGACGAACACTTGCGCCACGCGGACAAAGTAGACCCTGATGTGCGCACCACCAAGGACGGGACGCGAACTTCGGAGCAGGCCCGCACCGACGATGACGTCAGGGCGCAAGTGGCTGAGCCCCAGGGGCAAAGGCTGACCCGGGATCGTACCGGCCGCAACGCCGGGATCCCTGACGGAACGAGGCATGACGGAAACGTAGCTGAGGGCACCACCCGCGAAGAATCCGTGCGCGGGAGGCCTTTACGGGACGGCGATAGGAACGCATAGTTTCTAGGAAGAGACGGAGGAAGAAAGTGAGCATCGTGGTAAGGCGGACAGGGCAGGCGATGCGCTCGACGGAAGTCAAGCCAAACAGGCATTCGGTTGATGTGGTCCTCGGCCACTTGGGCGAAATTGGCCCGGCTGTTGCTGCCCTGCGGCGGGAATCATCGAGGCTGGCGGAGTGGGGCGAGGAATTGGCCCGGGTAAAACTCCGCGGCGGCAGGATCTTCGCGGCGGGAAGCAAAGGGTCCGCCCACGAAGCCGACCGGTTCACCATTGAGTTGGCCGTGCATGATTCCCGCAACGGAGGCGACGGCTCGGCTTTCACCACCATCACTGCCCGCAAGGATGGTGAGGGTGGGTCCATTGGTGCTCAGCTCACGGAACACGTCCGTAAAGGCGACATCGTGGTGCTGTTCGCCTCCGGTGGCATCGCCGATGACCTCCGCGACGCCGCAGCCGCCGCCAAGTCCGCCGGGGCCAAAGTGTGGGCACTGACAGGCAAGGAGTCCAAGGACCTGGGGCAGTTGGTCAGCGAGGCCATCTGCGTCAACACGGACCCGCCCCACGCCGAAGAAGCGCACCTGGTGGCCGTCCTGACGCTCTGCGAGTGCTTCGACGAATCGATACGGGAGCTAACCAAGTAAGGCAAACTGGCTGGCGCGTCTGCTGGTCCCTTCCTTCCGGGGATCCTGGACGGGTGTCCTTGCGCGGTGTGGCTCCGTCCCTGTGGCACCCTGAACCTCGTGAAGAACACTGTTTTGACCTACTTTGTCTTGATGGCGCTGGTCGGGATGGTAACCCTCAGCGTGTTGGGGGCGTCCATGGTGCAAAAGAACGACGGCCGGGGTCTGGTCGTCTTGGCGCTGGTTGTGGGCGGGTTGTTACTGACGTTTATCTACGGGCTCACGGCGGACCGCAGAGGCCGCGCTCAACGGGCGTCAGCGAGCAGACCGCCGCGCTACAAAACTGTCACTGTTTCCAGCTCTGCGGAGTTTCCGCATCCGCCTTCGGCGGTGTGGGCGCTGATCCGTCCCGCCGAGTCGGCACTATCGCTGACCGACGGCGTGTATCACGCCGTCTCCGTCCCTCCCCTTCCCGATGGACCCGGGGAGTTGCAGTGCTTCTTCCATCGCAACGGCAACATAGGGGCCATTGAAGTTGTCCAAGAGATTCCAGAACAGTTGGCTGTTACGCGCCCCGTGTTGCCCGCTGGAGATGTGCAAACCCAAACGACGTATCGACTCGAAATTGCACCTCGGGGAGCGAAGTTGACTGTCGAGAGTGAGTTCGAGGTGCCTGAGCCCGCGGTGATGAATGAAGACATGTGTCGTCAGTATTGGGACAAGCATTTCGGTGAGATACGGGTCCTCTTGGATCGACAGGCCGTCATAGAGCGCGGGCTGTGATCTGCGCCTCATCTGGAATAGTTGCAGACGCCGCACAGTTGGGCAGAGTGAACCTGATTCATTCTGAAAGGAACTGCGCATGCTGTTTTCTCCACTGGCACTCGGTGAGCTCGAACTTCCCAACCGACTGGTCATGGCGCCCCTGACCCGCCTGCGCGCGGGCCTGGAAGGCGTTCCGAACGACCTCATCGCCGAGCACTACCGCCAGCGCGCTTCCCTTGGCCTGATCGTCAGCGAAGGCACCTATCCCACGCCTGCCGGCCAGTCCTACACGGGCCAGCCCGGCCTCGTCACCGAACAGCAGATCGCGGGCTGGAAGAAGGTCACGGACGCCGTCCACGCCGACGGTGGCAGGATCTTCGCCCAGGTAATGCACGGTGGCCGCGTTTCGCACGCTGACATCACCGGTGGTCACGAAATCGTCGGACCCAGCGCCGTTGCCATCGAAGGTGAACTCCGCACCCCGAAGGGCAAGCAGGCGTATCCGGTTCCGCGCGAACTGCGCACCGACGAGCTCCCCGCCGTGATTCAGGAAATCGTCACAGCTTCCCGCAACGCCATTGAGGCAGGGTTCGACGGTGTGGAACTGCACTCCGCCAACGGCTACCTGCTGCATGAGTTCCTGGCTCCGAACTCGAACGTCCGCACCGACAGCTACGGTGGGTCGCCGGAAAACCGTGCACGCTTCGTCATCGAAACCGTCAATGCAGTGGTGGAGGCGCTTGGCGCGAACCGCGTTGGCATCCGGATTTCGCCGGAACACAACGTGCAGGGCATCGCGGAAGTGGACGCTGCGGACGTGCGCGCCACATACGAGGTCCTGGTGGACACCATCGCGCCGCTGAACCTCGCGTACCTCAGCATTCTGCACCACGATCCCAAGGGGTCCTTGGTGCAGGACCTCCGCGAACGTTTCAACGGAACCTTCCTGGTGAACACCGGCTTCAGCGAAATCACCACGCGTGATGAGGCAATCGCACTGATCGATAACGGTCTCGCCGACGGTGTGGTTGTTGGTCGTCCCGCCATCGCCAACCCGGACCTCGCACGCCGCTGGCGCGAAGGCCTTCCGGTCAACGAACCGAACGCGGCCACATTCTACGCTGACGGCGCAGAGGGCTACACGGACTACCCGTTCTACGCCAACTAAAGCGCAAAGCACCTCAGCAGGATCCCGACGCCGGCACTCACCCGAGTGCCGGCGTCGAACCTTAACCGGTGCCTGCCCAACTGGGTCGCATTTGTGCGCGTTTTGAACGCTCAAAACGCGCACAAATGCGACTCAGTTGGGGGAGTGCGGGCGGAATGTGACGCCCAAAAGGTGGGCGCTTTTGGGGATGTTGGAGGCTTGTGCAGGGCGTTCCTATAGGATTTGGGCATGCCTGAAGCTTCCCCGAGCTCTGTCCGTACCGGCTTTCCCGTGAGCCGCCAAGTCCTGGCCGACCACGTATATGAGGCCCTCCTTGAATGGCTCATGGACGGTCGGCTGGAGCCCGGCGCGGCCGTGAGTATCGATGGTATGGCCCGGGAACTTGAGGTCTCGCCCACTCCGGTGCGCGAGGCGCTGGCCAGGTTGGAGCACACGGGCATGGTCCGGCGTGTGGCGCTCAAGGGCTATCGCGTCGCTCCGGTGTTCACCCGGGAAGATTTCGCCGAGCTCATGGAAGCGCGTCTATCGATCGAGCCGGTCAATGCGCGGTTGGCGTGTACAAGGATGACGCCGGAAGGACTGGATGCGCTGAGGCAGGCTGTGAAGGATCTGAAGACGGCGCCGCGGGGTGGCACGTTCGCGGAATACCGGAGCTACCTCGAAGCCGATGAGCGCTTCCACCAACTCATCGCGGCCCAAGCCAACAACCAGTTCCTTCTCGCCGCCTACAACACCCTGGGTGGGCAGATTCAACGCTTCCGCCTGTTCGGGGGAGTGGGCATCACGGATGCCGAGCAGGCCATCGCAGAACATCAGGCCGTCCTCGATGCCATGCTGGGCGGCGATCCAGAGCAAGCCGCCCAAGCGATGGTCCACCATGTTGAGCAGGTTCGCGGCCGGGCAATCGCTGACGCTCCCCGGGGCTGATCCCCTCCCCAGGGCGGACCACCGCCGAAAGAGCAATCTGTGCGGCACCCGTTCGCGCCTGGTGCGCCTGTGCTGCGTAGGTAGCGCACCCGTTCGCGCCTCACGCTCCTGTGGTTACGGGTGCGGTTGGCGGTAAGTGGTGCGCCCCGCCCGTTAGCCCTTTCAGCGCACCCGTTCGTGCTGGGTGCGCCTGTGCTGCGTGGGTAGCGCATCCGTTCGCGCCTGGTGCTCCTGGGCTTACGGGTGCGGTTGGTGGCAAGTGGTGCGCCCGACCCGTTAGCCCTTTCAGCGCACCCGTTCGCGCCTCGTGCTCCTGTGCTTCGTGGGTAGCGCATCCGTTCGCGCCTGGTGCTCCTGGGCTTACGGGTGCGGTTGGCGGCAAGTGGTGCGCCCCGCCCGTCAGCCCTTTCAGCGCACCCGTTCGCGCCTCGTGCTCCTGTGCTGCGTGGGTAGCGCACCCGTTCGCGCCTGGTGCGCTTGTGCTGCGTGGGTAGCGCGCCCGTTCGCGCCTGGTGCTCCTGTGCTTCGTGGGTATTGCACCCGTTCGCGCCTCGTGCTCCCGCGCTTACGGGTGCGGTTGGCGGCAAGTGGTGCGCCCCGCCCGTCAGCCCTCCCCGTGATCCCCTTCACAATCATATGTAAGACATATAGGATCTAGGAAGTTTCCAGAACAGGGTTGACAGCTTTGCTTGATTCGTAAATCCTATAGGAAACAGGATTCCACAAAGGAGTGATCACACATGGCGTACACCGCCGAAAATTGGCCCATCACCGCGGCCCTCCTCCAATTCCCGGGCACTGACGCTTCCGGCCTGCAGGTCAACGACGCCGATGCTTCCGTGTGGGCCGAGGTCTTCCAGGAAGTGAAGGACGCAGGTTTCGCCAATGCGGACCTCACTGACAGCTGGGTCCGTCCGGGCGATCTCAGCAAGGAACGCCTTGCCGAGTTCAAGCAGACCGCCGACGAGGTTGGCATCGGAGTCCCCGTCATCTCCGCCATCCGCCGCAGCGTCATCCATGAAACAGAGTGGGCCGAGAACCTCGCCTACAGCCACCGCACCATTGACGCCGCCGCGGAACTCGGCTGCGAAGTTGTCTCCTTCGGCCTGCATCAGGCCATCACCCCCGAACAGCAGAAGCAGCTGTGGTTCTGGACGGTAGAGGGTTACAAGGACCCCGTCGGTGACAAGGAAGCGTGGAACAACGCAGTGTCCCGCATCCGCGAACTCGGAGAGCATGCAGCCGAAGCCGGCATCCTGGTCTCCCTGGAAATGTACGAGGACACCTTCCTCGGCACCGGCGATTCCTCCGTCCAGCTGGTCCAGGACATCGGACTGGACAACGTTGGCCTCAACCCGGACCTGGGAAACCTGATCCGCTTGCACCGACCCATCGAGGACTGGCGCGAACTGGTCCACAAGACCCTGCCGTACTCCAACTACTGGCACATGAAGAACTACATGCGCGACGAGGATGTGGCCCGCGACAGCTACATCGCCATGCCCGTGCCGATGGAGAGCGGCCTGATCAACTACCGCGAGGCCTTCAAATACGCACTCTCCGTTGGTTTCCAGGGCATCCTCTGCGTGGAGCACTACGGGGGAGACGGTCTCAGCGTCACCGCGAGCAACCAGGACTACCTGCGCCGCCACGTCCTGCCCAAGAAGGACGGCTATGCACTGGGCCAGAGCAAGGTTGCCCAAGGTCGCCAGCCCGCGTCCACGCAGTTCGCCGGGGTCTAGGAACCATGACGCAGATTTTCGATAACCCGGCAGACTTCGCCGACGAGGCGTTGGACGGCTTCGTCGCCGCGAACCGGAATTATGTGGCACGGGTAGACGGCGGCGTGGTCCGCTCCACCGAGGTTCCCGCAGGACAGGTATCGCTCGTGATCGGCGGCGGTTCGGGACATTACCCGGCCTTCGCCGGCCTGGTTGGGCCGGGGCTCGCGGCAGGCTCGGCCTGCGGCAACATGTTCGCTTCCCCGGCTGCCGGCCAGGTCTACCGGGTGGCCAAGGCTGCGAATGCCGGTGGCGGTGTGCTGCTGAGCTACGGCAACTACGCCGGGGACGTCCTCCACTTTGGCCAGGCCCAGCTGCGGCTCAACGCCGAAGGCATCGAGACCCGCACCGTCCTCGTCACGGATGACATCGCCAGCGCTCCCATCGATCAGATCGAGAAGCGCCGGGGCATCGCCGGTGACCTCACCGTTTTCAAGATCGCAGGATCCGCTGCCGAAGCGGGACTGGACCTTGACGACGTCGAGCGTTTGGCCATCAAGACCAACCACCGCACGCGGTCCCTCGGTGTCGCGTTCGACGGTTGCACCCTGCCCGGGGCCAACGAACCGCTGTTTCATGTGCCCGCCGGGCAGATGTCCCTGGGGCTGGGAATCCATGGCGAACCGGGGATTTCCGAGCACCCCATGCCTACGGCTTCCGAGCTTGCCGAGCTCCTGGTGACCAGGCTCCTCGCGGACAAGCCCGAGGACTCAGGGGACCGGCTAGTTGCGATCGTCAACGGCTTGGGCACGGTCAAATACGATGAGCTCTTCCTGCTCTTCGGCAAGATCGAAAAGATCCTGACGGCGGCGGGACTTACGGTCGTTGAGCCCGAATGCGGTGAATTGGTGACCAGCCTGGACATGTCCGGGTTGTCGCTGACGCTGTTGTGGTTGGACGAGGAACTCGAGCAGTATTGGTCCGCGCCGGCCGACACTCCCGCCTTCCGCAAGGGAAGCATGGCGCCGCGCGCGCTCCGCACCTCGGCAGTGACGGACGACGCCGAAACCGCCGAGGTGGAACAGCCCACCCCGGCGGCGGCTGAACTCGGGCGGCAGGCCGTGGCCGTGCTCGCGCAGGTGCGGGACGTCGTCGTCGAGCATGAAGAAGAGCTCGGCAAGCTGGACGCGATCGCCGGCGACGGCGACCACGGTATCGGCATGCGCCGCGGCGTGGAGGCGGCTGCGGCCGCCAGCGAGGCGGCCTCCGGTTCCTCTGCGGCCCGCGTCCTCCTCGCGGCTGGCGAGGCCTGGAGCGAAAAGGCCGGCGGTACTTCCGGTGCCCTGTGGGGTTCGGCCGTCATCGCTGCAGGGCAGGCGCTCGGGAACCGTGACTCGTACGCAGACGCCGATGCCCGCGCGGCGGTCACAGCATTTACCAACGCCATCACCGAACTCGGCAAGGCAGACGCCGGGGACAAGACCATGGTGGACGCCCTCCTGCCGTTCCGGGACGCGTTCCTCGCAGAGCTCGACGGCGGCGCACCCGTCGACCGGGCACTGGCACTCGCCGCTGCGGCAGCCCAGTCCGCTGCCGCGGCAACCGCCGAGCTGCGCCCGTTGAAGGGCCGGGCACGTCCCCTGGCGGAAAAGAGCCTCGGCCACCCGGACCCCGGTGCCGTCTCGTTCGGACTGATCGCAGCACGCATCTCGCAATTCCTCGATACACAACTGGCCGCTGCCTCTGCGCCGGCCGGGGACGGAGCATGAGCATGACCGACACCCAAGGCTGGCGAATCGTCGTCGGCAATGATGAAGCAGGCGTTGAGTATAAGAACGCCCTCAAGGCCCTGCTCGAAGCCGACCCGCGCGTGGCTTCCGTGACCGACGTCGGCGTTGGCGCCAACGATTCCACCGCGTACCCGCACGTGGCCGTGGACGCAGCCCGCAAGGTGGCCGAAGGCGAAGCGGACCGCGCTTTGTTGATCTGCGGAACGGGCCTCGGAGTAGCCATCGCGGCCAACAAGGTCCCCGGAATCCGCGCTGTCACGGCGCACGATGCATACTCCGTCGAACGCTCCGTGCTAAGCAACAACGCCCAGATCCTCACCCTCGGTCAGCGGGTGATTGGCTTGGAACTGGCCAAGAAACTCGTGGGCGAATGGCTCGGCCACCGCTTCGACGAGAACTCCGCCTCCGCCGCCAAGGTGGATGCCATCTGCTCCTACGAACCCGACTACACGAAGGCGGTCTGATCATGACCTCAACGCAAACCCAAGCCCGGAAGATCGCCGTCGTAGGTTCCGGCTACATGGGCGGCGGCATCGCCCAGGTGCTGGCGCTCGGTGGGGCCCGCGTGGCCCTCGCGGACGTGTCCGCCGAAGTTGCCCAGAAGAACTACGACCGCCTTCTGGAAGAGTCGGATCAGTTCATCGCAGACGGCCTGTTCCCTGAAGGCTCCACGGAGGTCCTCAAGCAGAACCTGTGGGCAGCCAAGGACATCGAAGAAGCCGTTGCAGACGCCGATTTCATCGAAGAAGCAGTCCCGGAAGTCCTCGAGATCAAGCACCAGACATTGGCCCGGATCAGCGCCGCAGCCAAGCCGGATGCCTTGATCGGCTCCAACACGTCCACCATCTCCATCGCGGCTCTG
Organism: Paenarthrobacter sp. NPDC090522; assembly: GCF_044769225.1. Classification (NCBI taxonomy): domain Bacteria; kingdom Bacillati; phylum Actinomycetota; class Actinomycetes; order Micrococcales; family Micrococcaceae; genus Paenarthrobacter; species Paenarthrobacter sp. NPDC090522. The sequence continues at coordinate 242,498 of NZ_JBIVXL010000009.1, read as the reverse complement.
GCGGAGGCAGTCACCCACCCTGAGCGCTTCCTGGGCGTGCACTTCTCCAACCCTTCGCCGTTCATCCCGGGCGTCGAGGTCATCCCGCACGCAGGTACGTCCGTGGAAACGGTGTCCGCATCGCGTGACCTCGTGCACGCGGCGGGCAAGCAGACCGCCGTGGTGAAGGACGTCACCGGCTTCGTGCTCAACCGCCTGCAGTACGCGCTGTTTCACGAGGCGGCACAGTTGGTGGAACAGGGGATCGCAACAGCGGACGACGTCGACACCCTGGTCCGTACGACGTTCGGCTTCCGCTTGCCCTTCTTTGGGCCGTTCGCGATCGCCGATATGGCCGGTTTGGACGTCTACAACTTCTGCTACAAGTCGCTGCAGACCGGGTTCCCGGAGCGCTTCGCGACGCCGAAGATCCTTTCCGACCTGGTGGAAGCAGGCAAGCTCGGCACCAAGACCGGAGCCGGCTTCCTCAACGTTCCCGCCGAACGGACTCCCGAACTCATCGCCTACCGGAACAAGGCGTACGTGGCCATGCAGAAGCTCATTGAAGAGCTTGGCCCGGCACCGATCAACTGACACTTCTTAGGAGATAAGACATGACTTTCCCCGCATCACGTACGGCCGTCGTTACCGGTGCTGTCTCCGAGCGTGGCATTGGCCGCGCCACGGTCAACTACCTCGCAGCACAGGGGTGGAACATCGGCATCATCGACCTGGACGACGCCGCCTGCAAGGCCGCCGCCAAGGAAATCGCCGCTGAATACGGTGTCCAGGCCCACGGAGTCGGCGCCAACGTTTCAAGCGAAGCCGAAGTCCGTGCGGCCATCGACGAGCTTGAAGCCGAACTGCCGCAGATCGTGGCACTGGCCAACGTGGCAGGCGTCAGCTCGCCCATCGGCTACCTGGAACTCGAGCCCGCCGAATGGGACCGCGTCCTGAGCATCAACCTCAACGGCGTTCACTTCGCCACGCGCCGCGTGGCCGAGTCCATGGTAAAGAACCGGATTGGCCGCATCGTGAACATCTCGTCCGTCTCGGCCCAGCGTGGCGGCGGCACGTTTTCCAAGACCCCGTACTCCGTGGCCAAGGCAGGCGTCATTGGCCTGACCCGCGCCACGGCACGCGAGCTGGGTGAATACGACATCACTGTCAACGCGATCTCGCCGGGCCCGATCGATACCGACATCATGGGCGGAACCCTCAGCGACGAGCGCAAGGACGAGTTGGTCAAGGACCTCGTGGTCAACCGCGTCGGATCCACCCGCGACATCGCAGCAGCCATCGCCTTCCTCATCAGCGAGGACGCCGGGTACATCTCCGGCCAGACGCTGAATGTGGATGGCGGGCTCTACATGCACTAGGCCCTTTCATGCGGACCTGGACCCGTGAACGCAAGATCTACCTCGCCGTAGGCATCCTCGCCTGCGCAGTGGGCCTGGTGCTCATTTTCTTCCCGCGCTGACAGATCGTTTCCGCGCTGGGTTGCCGCGTTGATGGCGCGCGCCCTCAAGAAGCCATCACCCCCAACTGACTACTCAAAGAGGAGTTTCAATGTCCGTTGCCTCAACTTCCACCAAGGAGTTGCTGGATTCGCCGGTCTTGAAGTCGGCCATTTCCAAGGCTTCCTTCCGGCTCATGCCCATGCTGGTCATCCTGTATGTGGTGGCTTTCCTTGACCGCACCAACGTTGGCTTTGCTGAAGCCGCGCTCGGCGTGGACAAGGGCATCACGGCCGGTGCCTACGCACTGGGTGCCGGTATCTTCTTCATCGGCTACGCACTGTTTGAAATCCCCAGCAACCTGCTGCTCACCAAGTTCGGCGCGAAGGTGTGGCTTGCCCGCATCGCCGTGACGTGGGGCATCGTGTCCGCCTGCTTCGCCTTTGTGCAGGGCGAAACGTCCTTCGTGATCCTGCGCTTCCTGCTGGGTGTCACCGAAGCAGGCCTGTTCCCCGGCGTCATCATGTTCCTGGCCGCCTGGTTCCCCAACAAGGTCCGCGTGAAGATGTTCGCCATCTTCTACCTGGCCCAGCCGTTCTCACAGATGATCGGCGCTCCGCTCTCCGGGTGGCTCATCAACATCGGCGACCAGGTTCCCGGCGTGGCCGGTTGGCAGGTCATGTTCTTCGTGGAGGGCATGCTGGCCGTGCTGGCAGGCATCGCAGCCTTCTTCTTCCTGATCAACAGCCCTCAAGAAGCCAAGTTCCTGAGCAAGGAGGAGAAGACCGCACTGACGGACGTCATGGCGCTCGAGGATACCGTCAAGGAAGAATCCGGTCCCCGCGGCGTGCTCGCCTCCATGCGGAACGGCAAGGTCTGGTACTTCACCATCATCTACTTCTGCCTGCAGATCGCCGTCTATGGCGTGACGTTCTACCTGCCGCAGCAGGTGGCCCAGCTGACCGGCCAGAAGGTGGGCCTCGCCGTCGGACTCCTGACCGCCATCCCGTGGTTCTTCGGCATCTTCGCCTGCTTCTTCATCGGCAAGGCAGCCAACACGGTCCTCCGCCGTCGTCGCTGGGGCACGGCACTGTTCGTCTCCACCGGTCTGTGCATCTTCGGATCCGCCTGGGCTGGCGCAAACCACCAGCCGACGTTGGGCATCATCTTCATCACCCTGGCTGTGTGCAGCTTCCTCGCCATCGGACCGATCGCGTGGTCCTACCCGACGGCGTTCCTCACCGGAACTGCCGCGGCCGCGGGAATCGGACTCATCAACTCCCTGGGCAACCTGGGCGGTTTTGTGGCACCGATCCTGCGGACCACCGTCAACGAAGTCACGGCGTCGGACACCGGAACCATGGGCGTTTATGCCCTCGGGGTGTTGCCGTTCCTGGCCGCGATCATGATGTTCGGAACCCGGGCCTTCACCAATAAGGCTGACGAGTTGTTGGGCAAGTGACGTTGCCCGAGGCCCTCTACATCGGGGTCAGCACCAAGATGTACCTCGGCTACGCGCAATCCCTGGCGTGGCTGGAGCAACTGGTGAAAGAAGTGGACGCCCGTCCGGCCCTCGCGGCCGGGCGGGTGGTCCCGTTCGTCATTCCGTCCTTCCCGGTCTTGCCCGCGGCAGCTGAGTTGATGGCTGGTTCCCCGCTTGTCCTCGGCGCGCAGAACTGCGGCTGGGCGGACGGGCCGTGGACAGGCGAGGTCTCACCGTCCATGCTGGCGGAGTTGGGTGTGGGCCTGGTGGAAATCGGGCATGCCGAGCGGCGCGCACACTTTGCCGAGACCGACGCGATCGTGGCACTCAAGGTGCGTGCCGCCGTCGAGCATGGCCTGACGCCGTTGCTGTGCGTCGGGGAGGCCGCTGAGGGCGACACCGCGGAGGCGGCGCACGTTGTCTTCCGGCAGGTTGAGGCGGCGGTATCCGGCGATTGGTCTGTGGCCACGCAGATGGTGATCGCCTATGAACCCGTGTGGGCGATTGGTGCAGCCGAGCCTGCCTCTGCTGCCTACGTTTCGGAGGTGGTGTCGCGGCTGCGGGATTCGCTGGCGGCGCAGGGTTTGGCGGGCCTGCCCATCATCTACGGCGGCTCGGCCAAGCCGGGACTCCTGCCGCAGCTTACCGGAGTGTCCGGGCTGTTCCTGGGCCGGTTCGCGCACGATCCTGTGAACTTCGGCCGCGTGCTCGACGAAGCCCTCAGCCTCCCCAAGTAGGTCGCAGTTGTGCGCGTTTTGAGGCCTCAAAACGCGCACTAATGCGACTCAGTTGGGTGCTTGGGCGCGCTGGCAGAGGGCTACGAAACCGCCCAGGTTCTCGAGCCCTTCGGGATGCGTCGGGAGGTAGTTGGTCAGTTCGGGCGAACGCACGACGACGGCACGCCACTTGCCGCGCGACACCGCCACGTTGATCCGGTTGCGCGAGAGGAGAAACTCCATTCCCCGGGGAACTTCGCCGGCGGCAGAGGCGGCCATCGACACGATAACCACCGGAGCTTCCTGGCCCTGGAACTTGTCCACCGTTCCCACCCGGACCGCGCCGAGCCCGGCTTCCCGCAAGTGGTGCTTGATGAGCTGGACCTGGGCGTTATAGGCCGCGACCACCAGAATGTCCGACTCGGAGAGTTGACGGGGACCGTCGTTTTCCTCGGATGGATCCAGCCAGGACAAGCCCAGCTGCGCCTGGACCTGCTGCACCACCACTGCGGCTTCCTCGGGGGAAGACGTGGAATTGCCCGTGTGGTCAACGTAGACGCACGCAACCCCGGGCTCCACTCCCGCGAGGTGCCGCTTTGACGCGACGGAGGCTGCTTCGAGACGCCCGTCGTAGGACAGATCGGACACAGCCCCGCACAGGGCCGGATGCATTCGCCATGAGTGGGCAAGGAAGTAACCCAGCTCGGAGGGGAGGGTGTTGTACCCGTCCGAAAGCCAGCCCAGCGCTGACTCGTCCACTGGTTCCGGATGCTTCCCCTGGGTGACTTGTGGCAGCTGCTGGGGATCGCCCAGGAGCAGGAGCCGCTTGGTGGCCCGGCTGACAGCCATGGTGTTGGCGAGGGAGAACTGACCGGCTTCGTCAATGACCAGCAGGTCCAAGGACCCGGCCGGGACGGTGCTTCCCACCATGGTCCAGGCCGTCCCGCCAACCAGCGCGCCGCCGGGCGTGGACAGGATTTCCTCGACGTCCCCTTTGGCGCACCCATTCCACGGCACAGGACCGTTGTGCTTGACTTCCTTGGCCACGCGCAACGGATCCACGCCGGCCTTCTCCACGGCGGCGCACAGCATGTGTTCCACCACCGCATGGGACTGGGCCACGACGCCCACTTTCCAACCGTCTAACACCAGACGGGCCAGCACGTGGGCGCCAACGTACGTCTTGCCGCTGCCGGGAGGGCCTTGGACCGCCAAGTAGGAGTTATCCAGGTCCTTGACGGCCTCGGTGATGGCCTCGATGTAGCCGTTCGGTCCTGGTGGGACTGCAGGCAACTCCGTCAGGGTGGCCAGCCTCGGTGGCTTCCGGCGGACCAGGTCCAGTGCCGGGTCCTTCGGCCAGGACGGCAAGGCCGCCCGAAGCTTGGTGGCCAATGCGGCCAACGCAGCACGCTGGCCGGTGGTGGCAATCGGGCTGTCCGGCGTCAGGGCCATGGGCAGTTGGCTGAACTCCGTGGAGTCCTTGCGGAGGCTCTCGGCGATGGTGACGGCTTCGAGGTCTCCGTCCTCACAGACTTCGACGACCTCCGTAGAACTCCAGCCGGCCCGGCCGAGCACAGATGACTCCTTGGCCACCAAAGCGTCAGGCAAGGGCGGACCATACATGCGAAAGTACTTCTTACCCGGTTCCAGCCCGGCGCCGTCGCCCGACCTGCCCAGCAGTTTCACGATCCGGACCGGATTCTTCCGCGGCCCCGGCTTGGCCCAATCCTGCAGCAACTCGGCGTGGTCCGCGACGAAGATGTCGCGGCCGTCGTCCCACTGGGAAGTGGGCTTCTCGAGCCGGTCGAAGTGCCCCCACCAGTGCTGCTTGTCCTCTCTGCGGTGATACCCCACACCGGCGGCGACAATGCCGATCGCCCGCGAATCCGCCGAGGCCCGCTCGGGTTCCGACAACCCTTCGAGGTAATCGAACAGGGCCTGCTCTTCCGGAGGAGCCTCGTACTTTTCCGGTTCGCCCTGGATCTCGTCGGCCGCAGTGAGACCTGGCGAAATGGACCGTTCCGCGGCCCGCGCCAGCAGCCAGTTGCGCAACTCCAGGGTGGAGAGGCAGTCGTACTCGTTGTAGTCGCGGATACTTTCCAGGATCGTGGCGGCCTGTTCAGCCTCCCCAGTGTCCCGGGCCGTGCAGTAGTCGGCGTAGGCAACCACGGAGGCACCGGCGTCGGTCACGTCACCTGAGCGCAAGTGCTGGCCCATGTAGAGGGGCTCCAGCTTCTTGATGCTGTAGGAATTTTCGGAAACACGGATACTGTGGCGGACAGTGTCGTAGAGGTCCACGAGCACCCCTTGACGCAGTAAATCGTCGACGGCGGTTTCACCCACCACGTGCGTCAACGACAGGTTGCGGAGGGCCGTTTTCTCGTAGGCGGCATAGTGGTAGATGTGCATTCCCGGATACTGGGCACGCCGTTTGGCCACGTAGTCCAGGAAGTCGACAAAGGCCTGCCGTTCCTGCTCCCGCGAGTGTGCCCAGAAGGGCCGGAACACCGGCTCCCCACCAGGTTCTGCAGGGTTCTCGATGACGCCAAAAAGGTACTCGATGCCCCACCTTCCTGTGGCAGGGTCCTGCCACAATGGATCGCCTTCGAAGTCGAAGAAGATGTCCCCGGGATCAGGCGCGGGCAGCCTGCCGAGCGTGTTGTCCGGGAGGACGGTGTAGGAGACTGTCTTGGCCACGCCGGCCTTGTCCTTGTAGTTGACCGTTCCGTCCGGAGTTACAGTGCCCGTTTGAAGCCGTGCCTGCTCGCGCAGCCGCAGGAGGGTGTGGTCGCCCTCGGCGGGCAGCGCGGCGAGGTGGTCGATGGTGGTGACCCCGGCCTCGATCAACTTCTTGCGCCGGCTGATGCGCATGCCGGCCACCATCAGGAGGTCGCGATGCAACAGGACCTGCTCGGCGCAGTAGTCGCAACGTCCGCAGGCGGAGTAGCGGGGATCGCCCCATTCAACCGGGCCGTTCCCGGCAATGTGCGTTGCGGTCATCCGCAGGAACCGATCACGACGTTCCTTGAAGACCGGGAGGATTTCGGCCAAGGGATGGTCTGAGTGGACCCGGTTGCCCAGGACCAGCGTGACCACCGGATCCGGAGTGATCCCGGCTTTAAGCAGTTGATCCCCGTAGGCCGCCAATTGCAGCAGCGCCGTGACCTTGGCATGCCGTGCCAGCTTGGTGTCGAACACGGCGTACGTGCCGACCGGTTTCTTGACCAGGAAGTCGGACCTGCCGTGGAACACGCCGTCGAAGAAGGCAGCCTGGAACACGACATCTGCCCCGGACCGCAAGGCGTCGATGGATTCCGCATGCTTGGCCGAAAGGCTGGTGCGATCCATTGCCGTGGCGGGAACGACGTCGTACACGCCTCGTCCAGTAGCCGCATCCCAAGGACCGAATTCCGCCACGAACTCGTCCAAAACCTTGTGCTCGTGGACGTCTCCCAATTTCGAGGTGCGTTCCAGCATCGCGTCCTTTGCGAAGGAGGCAACGGGTGTCCGGCCAAGTTTCTCGTCCAGTTTGCGGAGCACCTGGTATTCGCACGTGGCCGCAATGACGAGGTCGCTCGCGGAGAACACCAGGTCTTTCGGTGCGCCAGCACTCTCCGGATCGAGAAAGAACACGGTGACCTACTCCTATCGCCTAACAATCGCCAAGCAAAGCTGAACCCTTGCTGCCAAGCTATCAGCGGGCCCCGACATTTTAGGAGGCCGTGCCCTCTAGACTGCCCCCATGACTGAATCAGCCCGCACAACGGACCCCGGTTTCGAAGCCGCGTACCAGGCAGCACAGAAGAGCCTCAGTGAAGGTGGCATTCCTATCGGGGCCGCGCTGACCCGTGGAGGAGAAGTCGTCGCCAGCGGCCACAACGAACGTGTGCAGCACGGCGATCCGATCGCGCATGGTGAGATGTCCGCCCTCCGTGCGGCGGGCCGGCAGAAAACCTACCGGGACACCACGCTCTACACCACGCTGGCCCCTTGCGCGATGTGCACGGGAACCATCATCCAGTTCAAGATCCCGCGCGTAGTGGTGGGCGAAGCCGAGACCTTCCCCGGCGAATTCGATCTCCTTCTCTCCCGCGGCGTGAAGGTAGTGGTCCTCGACGACCCCCGCTGCGTGGAGATGATGCGCACCTTCCAGGACGAGCACCCCGAACTGTGGGCCGAAGACATCGCGGAGTAGCCGCAGACAAGGAGCGACGGCGGCACCAAGGGCGGGGTGCCGCCGTCACCGGCTGCTGGGGAGCCACGCGTCAAACAGTCATCCGACGACTATGTGGCGGGCTTCCTCGGAGCCGACCGGCGGGAACGGGCCGCCGGAGTTGCAGGGATCAGTTCCTTGACCTGGGCTACAACGGCGGCGTTGGCGCCCCGCGTCCCGAGGTCCTTGGCGAGCGTCTCCACCTCTGACTTCGCGGCAGCCGAATCATCGGCCTTCACATGCAGTTCGGTGCGCAGTTCCACCAGGTTCCGGTAGGCCAGGTTGTTCGTGGGAGCCCCTGACTCCTGGAATGTGGCCAGTCCCGCATCCGTCAGCGCGAGTGCCCGCTGCGGATCGGCGGTGTGGTGCTTGACCATCTTGTCGTCTTTGCGCCGGTAGAAGTCGTCTCCCACGGATTGCGCGACGGCGGTAGCCGCCTTGACGCCCAGGGGCTCACCACTGAACCGCTCGGCAGCTTCGGTCAGGGTGTCCAGGCCTTTGCTCAAGTGTGGGGACATGGACCCTTCGAAGGCCAAGGTGAGCCCGACTTCGCGGGTGAAGAACTCCGGGGCAAAGCGGTCCTCTTCCTTGGTGACCGGGAACCCCACGCGCAGCGGCAAGGTGTTGGAGGCCTGTACGACGCCGTCCGTGCTATAAACGGCCCGGACCAGGTATTGGCCGGGTTCATCGAAGGCGAAGCCAACAGTCCCGTACGCCAGCTGGACCAGTTGGCTGTAACGGTCACTGCCGTCCGTGGTTCCCGCGGGCGCCAGCGTCACCAGTTCCGGAAGGCCGTAGAAGCACACCACGGATTCGTGCAACACCACGGTTCCATCGGGTTTCTGGACGTAGACGGTGGTGTTCCCGTACCGCGGATCCAGGCGGCCATCCACCAGGACGGGGGCATCGCTGGTGTTGCGCAACCTGAACTCGATGGCCACCGGCTCCATGTACTCGAAGTAGCTCTTGGCCGACAGTGCCAGTTCCACGTCGCTGCCCGGCCCGGAGACCGTCATGGCACCCGGAGGGGATTCGAGGTGGCCACCGGACGCCCACGGATCGCCACCCATGATGACGGCAGCACGGTCCCCGTGGCGCATGTGGAGCAACTCGTCGTCGTCGAAACGGAAGCGGAAGTTTGCCCAGAAGGTGTCGGCACCGTTGCGCTGATCGTATTTCCAGTCGTAGTTCATCCAGGACAGCGAGTCCGGCCGGGCCTTGTCCCAGGCATGCAGGAAGTTGAAGGCATGCCCGGCCTCGTGGACCCAGGTGTAGAGGAAATGCCGCATGGCCCAGGCCTGGTCCTGCGTGGAGGGGTTGCTGACGAGGTTGGTGAACCACGTGTGGTTGCGGAAGACCGCAAAACCCTGGCGGTCGGGACCGCGACCGGCGCCGCCAAAGCCCGCTGCGGCGTCGAACATGATGCCACCCACGCCCGCGCTGTCGAAGAGACCGGCTTGTACACCCCACAGGTTCCACGCGGGCCAGCCCGAGTTGTACTTGCCGAACGAGGTTTCCATGGCGTCGTGGAGTTCACCGACACTCCACGAAGCGAAGCCTGCAGCACTGTCATCGATGACCGTGTGCGCTGGATCGATGGTTACCGAAACTCCGGCGTCTTTGTAGGAGGACTCGATGGACAGGGTCCGCTCGGCAAGGTCGGCCGGACGGTTGTTATGAGCGTGGCTGTTGTACACAGGGACCTTGGGGTCGATGTCCACGGACTGGCAATAATCCAGCTCGAGGTTGACGTCCCGGAAGCAGTCGGAGCGGTACTTGCAGGCGTACGGCTCTCCCGCCACGCCGCCACCGGTGAACGTTGCCACGGCTCCCGTGATGGCCCCGTGCTGCCACGTGACCACGATGTCCACCGTGGTTGTGGGGTGGGTGCCTTTCCAAAAGCGGACCGTTCCGGTGATGTGCGCATCCGAACGCGTCATGGTCACCACGGGGGCGTCAACGATCCACGACTCCACATAGGTCTTGACGATCTGCGTGAGGCCGCCGACTTTCACGTGGCGGGTGCTGAAGAAATCCCCACTGACCTTGTTAAGGACGGGAGATTCGAGGCCCTGGCGGGGATCGACGTCGAGCCTCAACTCAAGCGCGCTGCCGACGGGACCCGTGACGGCCTGGTTCCCTTCATAGCGGCCGCTCACGGCCGCGGAACGCCAGCACCGCCACCAGTCTTCGGTAGGCCACGACCAGGAGGCGGGCGACGGTGCGGGCAGAGGGGGAGAGGGGATGGCTGTTGGGTGATGGGGGACGGGGTCAAGGAGGGTGCTGGGGACGTTGGGGATGTCCATGGGAGGATCTTTCTCGCGCTGCAAGCAAACAACAATGCGTTCGCCGATGCCGTGCCGAGGGCAGCAGGACCTTGTGAGTCGGCCTGCTCCGGGCGGATCGGCGGCATGACGGTTCAGGGCGAGGCGGTGCGAGTTGGGGAGTCCCGAAGGGTGTTTGGCCAATGCCCAGAAGCCGTGAATAACCCAAAACGAGAATACTCCAACGAATGGATTATATCCAGAGAATTGTGGGGGAATTTTCGGGTGTCAGGTAGCGTCGTCGGCTGGTCAGTGCACGCTGCCGGGCGTAGTCTGGCTCCATCGGCGCCGGAGCCGAAGGACCCAGCCCCACAAGGACCCCGCCCCTCAGGACCCTGCGTCGATGACTCCAATCGATGAAGGAGGATCCCATGAGTGTCGTACGTGAATTCATGACAACCAACGCCTGGTGCATTCCTGAAGACCAGACTCTTGAGGAAGCTGCCCGCAAGATGAAGGAACTGGACTGCGGTTCGCTTCCTGTTTGCGGTAACGATGGCAAGCTCTCCGGCTTCATCACCGACCGCGACATTGTGGTCAAATGCCTGGCCGAAGGCAAGGATGCCCGGGAAGTCCGCGCCAGCGAACTCGCCCAGGGCAAGCCCTATTGGATTGATGCGGATGCCAGCATTGATGAATGTATCCGGATGATGGAGGAGCACCAGGTCCGCCGGCTTCCCGTCATCAGCGCCCACACATTGGTTGGCATCATCAGCCAAGGCGATATTGCCCGGAACCACGTCCCGGAAGAGCGTCTGGGCGAGATGGTGGAGCACATTTCCGCCAAGGAGCACATGGCCCACTGACCGGCCTCGAGCCGCACGTAATCCAGCCGCCGCGAAGCGCTCCCTAAAGGAACGCCTCGCGGCCCGTCCCTTCACGCAACACCAGCTCGCCGTCCTCGATCGAAACGATCAGGCTCTTCGGCTTACCCGCGAGCTTCCTGGTTGCGCTGAGTTTCCGGCTGCTGACCTCAACCCCCACGGTGGCTCCCTTCGCGGGAAGTTCCACCGTGACCTCGTCGGCCATGCCCAGCAGCATCTTGGTGGACACGTCCCGCTCGGACACGGCTTCCTTGCCGTTGACGGTGACCGTCACGTCATCGGAAGCGAATCCGTCCTGGAGGATGATCAGCAGTTCCTGCATGGTCCAACTACAGCACTAACAGCGCCCCCGGCATAGGGCCGGACCTGAAAACTGTCAGCCATCTGGGGCAAACTGTCAGGGTGACCCAAAATCTCCAACACCAGTCAGCCGACTCTGCCATCCACCAACTCATCGCCAAGGAACTTGGCGTCCAGGCCTGGCAGGTCAAAGCCGCGGTGGAACTGCTCGACGGCGGATCCACCGTTCCCTTCATCGCCCGGTACCGTAAGGAAGCCACCGGGACGCTCGATGACACCCAGTTGCGCGATCTCGAGGAACGTTTGCGGTACCTCCGTGAATTGGAGGAGCGCCGCAAGACCGTCCTTGAGGCGATCGCAGCGCAAGGCAAGCTGACCCCGGAGCTGGAGGCCGCCGTCGTTGGTGCCGATACCAAGGCGCGGCTCGAGGACATCTACCTCCCCTTCAAATCCAAGCGCCGCACCAAGGCCCAGATCGCCCGCGAGGCCGGCCTGGAACCGCTGGCCGACGTCCTGCTGGCGAACCCACAGCTCAACCCTGAGACGGAGGCTGCCAAGTACCTCAATGCTGAGCACTCCATCGAGGATGCCGCCGCGGCGCTCGCCGGAGCCCGCGCCATCCTGGTGGAGCGGGTGGCCCAGGATCCGGATCTTGCCGAGGACCTCCGCGAACGCCTGTGGAAGCAAGGCAGCATGGTGTCCCGTGTGAAGAAGGGCATGGAGGCCGAAGGACAGAAGTTCAAGGACTACTTCGAGTTCACCCAGGTTCCGTCGGGAATGCCCTCTCACCGCGTGCTCGCGCTGTTGCGCGGTGAGAAGGACGGCGTCCTGGAGTTGGACCTCGCCGAAGCAGACCCCGACGACGACGACGCCCTGGCCGCCGCCCGCGGGCGTTACGAGAACGCTGTGGCCAAGTCACTCGGGGTCGCCAACCAAGGCCGTCCCGCCGACCTCTGGCTTACCCAGACGGCCCAGCTCGCCTGGCGCGGGCGCATCCTGGACCGGCTCACGACGGACCTTCGCGGCCGCATGTTCGCCGACGCTGAGGACGAAGCCGTACGTGTCTTTGCAGCCAACTTGCGTGACGTCCTGCTTGCGGCTCCGGCCGGAAACCGCGCCACCCTTGGCCTGGACCCGGGACTCCGGACCGGCGTGAAGGTGGCTGTGGTGGATGGCACCGGCAAAGTGGTTGCCACCGACACCATCTACCCGCACGCGCCGGCCAAGAAGTGGGACGAAGCCCTTGCCACGCTCGGTCGCCTTGCCAAGCAGCACAGCATTGAGCTCGTGGCCATTGGCAACGGCACGGCGTCGCGGGAAACGGACAAGCTGGCTACGGAACTCATCAAGTCCCTCGAAGCCATAGGTGTGAAGGGAGTCCAGAAGCTGGTGGTCTCGGAGGCCGGAGCTTCCGTGTACTCGGCTTCCGCCTTGGCCGCTTCGGAACTTCCTGGCATGGACGTCTCCCTGCGGGGTGCTGTCTCCATTGCCCGGCGACTGCAGGATCCCCTTGCCGAGTTGGTGAAGATCGAGCCAAAGTCGATCGGTGTTGGGCAGTACCAGCACGATGTCACGGCCGCGAAGCTGGACCGATCGCTGGACGCGGTGGTGGAAGACTGTGTGAACGCCGTGGGTGTTGACGTGAACACGGCCTCGCCCGCACTGTTGAGCCGCGTGGCCGGTGTCGGCCCGTTGCTGAGCGAGAACATTGTGGCCTACCGGAACGAGAATGGCCCGTTCGGCAAGCGCAGCGACTTGAAGAAGGTGCCGCGCCTGGGTGCCAAGGCTTTCGAACAGTGCGCGGGCTTCCTGCGGATCACCGGGGGAGCCGAGCCCCTGGATGCCTCCAGCGTTCACCCCGAGGCCTACTCCGTGGCCCGCAAGATCCTCACGGCCGCCGGCGGTGGACCCGCAACGGCACTGGACCCGCAGGCCTTCGTTGACGGCACGTTCGGTTTGCCCACGGTCAAGGACATCATGTCCGAGTTGGAGAAGCCCGGCCGCGATCCCCGTCCGGCCTTCAAAGCGGCCTCGTTCTCCGAAGGCATCGAGAAGATCTCCGACCTCAAGCCCGGCATGATCCTGGAGGGCACGGTCACCAACGTGGCCGCGTTCGGTGCCTTTGTGGACGTTGGAGTGCACCAGGACGGCCTGGTCCACGTGTCCGCGCTGTCCAACAAGTTTGTCTCGGATCCCCGGGAGATCGTGAAATCAGGGCAAGTGGTCCGGGTCAAGGTCCTCGAGGCCGACCCCGAACGGAAACGTATTTCGCTGACCCTGCGGCTCGACGACGAGCCGGGCACTCCCGGCGGACGTGGCGCCGGCGGCAGGAGTGGTGGGCGTGACGGTGGAGGCCAGCGCGGGCAGGCCCCACGCGGTGCAGGCCGCGACGGTGACCAGCGTGGCGGCGGACGCGGCGGCCAAGGTGACCGCCGCCAAGGTCAGGGTGCTCCCCGCCAAGGCCAGGGCAACCAACGCCAAGGCAACGCGGCCCCCGCGGATACAGCCATGGCCGAAGCCCTCCGCCGGGCCGGCCTGGGCAAGTAACGCTCCCACAGCAGCACCCGCTCACCCAACTGGGTCGCAGTTGTGCGCGTTTTGAGGGCTCAAAACGGCATTAACTGCGACCCAGTTGGGTGCCGGCGTCGTTGTTCTTTTCCTTTTGCCACGGCCAACGGCCGGTGATTTCCAGTTCCAGGGAGAAACTGAGGAACGTCCGGATCAGCACGATGATCGCGAGGACGCCCACGCTCTCAAACGTGGGTGTCACTGCGACCGTCCGGATGATGTCAGCGGCCACCAGGAGTTCGAGTCCCAAGAGGATGGACCGACCCAGCAATTGCCGGTAGGCGCGGTAGGGGGAGAACGGAGCCAGCCCGTCGGCGCGCTTGGGTTGGAACCCACGGAGGGCCAGCGGAAGGGAAACCACGGCGCCAACCACCATCACCGCCACACCGGCAAAATCCATGTAGCGGCCTACTACCTCGATGATGTGCTGGAAATCCATGGCCCTCCTGGCGGTTACGGTGCGGGAACGGGGAAGAACACCCGGGGATCCTGCAGCAGGGCCGGGTAGTCGAAAGCTGCGCGGTCAATCACGTCGGTGAGTTCGAAGTTGCGGGCAAAGCGTCCGTCAACGGTGATGGGCCGGCCCACTACCTTGCCCAGCGCGAAGATCCGGCCGCCCTCGAACGGAACCGCGATCTCTGTTTTGCCGGGAAGGACGTTGAACGCTTCCTCGGCTGCGGCGCGCTTGCGGGTGGGCTTCTTCTCGAGCTTGACCGGCCGCTTCTTGGGTGCGCCGAGGTTCCTGCGGGACTTCTCCTCCTGGTACACGAACTGGTACTCGTCAGGATCAGCTGCTGGCCTGGCCTTTCCGTGCGGTGGCAAGCTGACGGTGCGCAGGTCTTCAGGACGGAGGTCCTCGACGGCGGACCGGAGGATCCACAGGCGGTCGTCTTCCGGATCTTCGGGGTGGAATTCGTGGCGCGGTTCGGGCCAGATGTAGTCCAGCCGTTCTTCGGTGCCGGGGAACAGGTGCTTGTAATGCTTGGGGTCCTTGCCGATGAGCTTGGAACGGTGCGTCTCATGCAGGTCCTCGTCGCCCAACCACCACGGCATGACGATTTTGCCGGCATAGTCCGGGTGGGCCGCCTGTGGTGCAAATTCGGTGATGTTGTCCCGCGTGTTGTCAGGATGTCCGCGCTTGATCCATTCGTCGGCCATGGCCAGGCCGTACAGGGTCAGGGCGGGTACATGGCCCATCCACATGCGAACGGCCGGGTGGCTCTGCCATCCGTACTCGGGGATGACGAGGGCGCGGAGCACCTGGAGGGCTTCGACGCGCTGCTTGCCGAGCCTTGAGGTGTCCAGCGCGGCGGCGCTCTCACGGAAATCGGCGAAGGGGAGGAAAGTCTGCATCCCTTCAGTTTGGCGGTGCCGGGGCGCAGAACCAAGTTGAGTGCTCCGGGACACGCGCCGGACTTCGGCCTAGAGTTGTCGGGTGGAAACTTTTGGTGAGAAAACGACGACGACGGCACCCCCGGTTGCCGAACTGCACCTGCATATCGAAGGGACCCTGCAGCCCGAGCTGATCTTCTCCCTCGCTGAGCGTAACGGCATCGAGTTGCCCTATGAGGACATCGAAGAACTGCGCGAGAAGTACGAGTTCTCAGACCTCCAGTCCTTCCTGGACCTTTACTACGCCAACATGGCCGTGCTGCAGACCGAGCAGGACTTCACGGACATGACCCGCGACTACCTGAAGCGTTCCGCCGCCGGGGGAGTCCGCCACGCCGAGATCATGATGGACCCGCAAGCACACGTTTCGCGCGGGGTTTCCTTGGAAACGTGCGTGAACGGAGTGGCCAACGCACTGGCAACGTCGGAGGAGGACTTCGGCGTTTCAACCCTCCTGATCGCAGCATTCCTCAGGGACATGTCCGAGGACTCTGCCCTGGATGTCTTGAACCAACTCCTGGACATGCACGCACCGATTGTTGGCATCGGCCTGGACTCCGCAGAGGTGGGCAATCCGCCGTCGAAGTTTGAGCGCCTGTACCAGCGCGCGCTGGACGCGGGGCTGCGCCGGATCGCGCACGCGGGCGAGGAAGGCCCCGCGGAGTACATCACCGAGGCACTGGATGTGTTGCACGCTGAGCGCATTGATCACGGCATCCGCTGCATGGAGGACACCAACGTGGTCCAGCGTCTGGTTGCCGAGCAGGTGCCGTTGACGGTGTGCCCGCTTTCCAACGTCCGGCTCCGCGCTGTAGACAAGCTCGAGGACCACCCGCTCCCGGAGATGCTGGCCATCGGACTCAACGTGTGCGTGAACTCCGACGATCCCGCGTACTTCGGCGGATACGTGGATGACAACTACCAGCAACTGGTGAAAGTCCACGGCTTCTCTGTGCCTGAGCAGGCCACTCTTGCCGCGAACTCCATCCGGTCTTCCTTCGCCAGCGAGGAGCGGAAAAAGGTGTTGCTGGACGAAGTGACGGAGTGGGTCAAGGAGTCCGTTCCGCAGCAGTAGCAGGGCCTGAGCCGAGATCCCTCGCTCACTTGCGGCGTCACGAATGTCACACTCGGTCACGACACACGGTGTTTACCTTTTGCAGTCGCCGGAATTAACAAATCATTGGCAAACTGCTGGGTGAGTATCCACCCGTTGAAGGAGAAGCATGGGCGCGAGCACCGCCGAGAACACCAACCTTCGTCTGAAGGCCGTACTGGACATCCTCGCCGAAAGCGTATGGTCCGGATATACGCTCAACGCCGGTGAAGTGTTGGCCGAAGCAACTGTCCGCGTTCCCTTCGACGCCCACGAGGCAGAGCTGTTGAGCGGTGGCATTCCGCGCGGCCACAAGAACCTGACCTCGGCCTCAGCCAAGCTGGTCAAGGCCGGTTGGCTGGTCAAGGGCCGCTCGGGCTGGACCATTCCGGATGACGGCTTGCGTGCAACGGTCGCGTTCCCGGATGTTTCGGCTTTCGCCGAAGCGCTCGACGCCGGCACTCCCATTCCGGACGACGTCGCCGTGCCGACGGCCCCGCCGGCCAAGCCCAAGGCCAAGAAGGCTGCCGCGCCCAAGAAGGCGGCTGCTCCCAAGAAAGCCGCTGCTCCGAAGGCCGAGGCCGCCAAGAAGACCACGCGCAAGGCGCCGGCCAAAGCAGCCGTAGCCCCCGCCGTCGAGACTCTGCCGCAGCCTGAGGCCGTTGCCATTGCGGGCGACTTCAACAAGCTCCTGGGTGCGGCCGAGGATTGGGCTCCGCAGTATGACGAGGCACAGATGGAGTTCAACCCGCTGGTCCAGCTGTGGTCCCTGACCGCTGAGCTGCCTGCCGGTTTCTACACCTACAAGATCGCGCTGAACCGCTCGTGGGAGGAGAACTATGGCGCGTTCGGCGCCCGCGATGGTGCCAACCACGAGTTGAACCACGACGGCGGCCCGGTCACCATCACGTACAACCACGCCACCCGGGACATCGTGGTCAGCTAGCCACTTCCAACACAGAATCCCGCCCTTGTTCGCTGAACCCAACCTTTGAAGGTCGGGAGCAGCGAACAGGGGCGGGATTCGTTAAGGTGGGTCCATGGCGACAGACGTGGTGAGACTCACTGCCCGGATTTCCGGCGTGGTTCAGGGCGTTGGTTTCCGCTACTGGACGGCCCGAAAAGCCGACGAACTCATGCTGAAAGGCACAGTCCGGAACCGCTCAGACGGCTCAGTGGAGATTGTGGCCGAGGGGCCGGCCGCCGATGTTGACCGAATGCTGGCCTGGTTAAATTCATCCGATGCCCCGGGCCGTGTGGAGAGCGTCGAATCCGACGTTTCAAAGGCGACGGGTGACTTCAAGGACTTTCGGATCGACGGCTAAGCGCCGGGGGAAGTCGTATCAAGGCCGGACTCTTTGGCGGCCAGCAGGAGCTCTAAATCGTAGGCCACCACGTTGTCCACCTGGAGTCGGATAGCTGTTGCCAAGTGGATTGCGTCTGCGCTCCGGAGTTGTCTGGGCAACGCTGACGCGAACATCAAATCGGATCGGGTTACGTCTACCAGGTTGATCGCCGAAAGAACGTCGTTGACGACATCGAAGGGCAGGTTCCGCCGGCGGGCCGCGCAATGGAGTTCCGTGTAAAGGAGCATCGAAGCGACCAGATGTCCTCCGGAGGCACGAATGTCGGCCAGGTGCCCGGCGAGGAACTGCGACTCACTTTCGTCCGCCACCAACTTCAACACCGCTGAAGTATCCGTATAAACAATCACCGATCACCGCGCAGGTCTGCGAGTATCTCTGCCGTGCCAAGCTCGACCTTTACGCGCGGTATGAGACGGAAATCCACCGGCGAGCTTATGGCCGGCCGAACGCCACCCGCTCGCAGGAGCTTTTCGAAGGGCGAAGAGGACGGTGGAATGAGTGTTGCTGCGACCTCACCGTTGTTGGTGACATCAATGACTTCGCCATTCTTTACACGCTCAAGGATCTTGCTGCTCTGATTGCGTAGTTCGCGGTGTGGGATTGTTGTCATTTTCTACCTCCGTAGTAATCGTAGCAAATACCCAAGGCTAAATAATAGACTGGATGGTCTATTATTTGAACTATGGCAACTTCGCATCCCAAAGGGCTCGCAACGCGACATCGGTTGGCCGAGTCCATGCTTTCCCTGATCCAACGCCAGGGTTACCACGGCACTGGTCTCAACAGCGTCCTCGAAGAATCGGAGGTACCCAAGGGGTCTTTGTACTTTCATTTCCCGGAGGGCAAGGCGGAACTCGGTGTGGCGGCGGTCCAGCTGGCCGCAGGTCAATTCAACGACCTCCTCTCGCAGGCAGTGGCAACAGGGAAAGCGGAAGCTGCGGTGGACGGGCTTGTCTCGGCGTTGCAGGACATCCTTGTCTCCAGTGACTACCAGGCCGGGTGCCCCGTTTCGGTGGTAGCCCTGGACGCTGGTGCTGAGAACCTCGAACTCAGGGACGCTTGCCGGGAGGCCTACAAAGGCTGGGTGACGGGCGTCGCCGCGGTCCTCGAAAACCTCGACGTCGAGGAAAGCCAAGCCGGAGCACTGGCGACGTCAGTCGTTTCCATGATCGAGGGAGCCCTCATTCTCTGCCGCACCTATCAGTCCATCCAGCCCTTGGATGCGGCCGCGGCCACCATCAACCTGTTGTTGAGCGCGTCGCAGGGCGCCAAGGAGAACCGATGACAATCCAACGCCACGCCCTGGTCTTCGGAGGAACTGGCCACATTGGAAGGTGGCTTGTCCTTGAACTGCTGGACCAGGGCGTTCGTGTCCAGGTGGCCGTGCGTAGCCTGTCCTCGTTCGACAGCCTCTTGGTTTGGTTGCAGGAGCATGGGGCTGGCCACCATCCAAGCTGCGTGGTCGCAGACTTCAGCGCCGAGAGCCTGGGCCGTGATCCGGCGTCGAGCGCTTTTCGCGGCGTGACTGAAGTCCACAACGTCGCCGGCGCCTATGCGTTCGGGATGACTCCCGACGACGCCTACCAAGCGAACGTGGTGAGCGCCAGGAAGGTCACTGCGTTTGCCGGGATGCTTCCCTCCTTGGAGCGCTTGGTCCATTTGTCGGGATACCGGGTCGGCGGCCAGGACCCGGTGAATGTTCCTTGGAGTGCAGAGCGCCGTGCAGCTGAGTACAGGCGCCTCGGAGCTTACGAAGGCTCCAAAGTGGAATCCGACGCCGTGGTCCAGGCCGCCGCGATCGCCGCCGGAGTTCCATTGACTATGGTCAATCCGGCATCGGTCATCGGCGACTCGCGTACTGGCGAATGCGGGCAAGTCCTCGGGCTGGGAACTCCCATGCTCGATCTCTACCGCGGTCGGCTGCCTGCGCTTCCCGGGGGCAAGCGCACCTTCGTTCCGGTGGTTACCGCGGACTACCTGGCCTCCTTCATGGCCCTTCTACCCACAGTCCCGGCCGCGGAAGGCAAGTCATACTGGGTCCTCGACGACGCCACGCCGTCTCTGCCCGAGCTGCTCACCATGCTGGGCGAGCACTTCGGCGTCAGGGTTCCGCGGTTAAGGGTCCCTGTTGCGCTGCTGAAGAAGCTCCCCGCGAAGATCACCCGGGCCGATCCCGAGACGTTGTCTTTCCTGTCAGAAGAGCGGTATCCGACGGCGGAAGCGACCGCCTTGGCAGAGGCGCACGGCTTGCATCACCCGCCCGTGGACGTTGCCTTGAAGCGCTGGGCAGATTACCTGGTGGGACGGACAGCCACTGCCCGGGTTGCTTCGATGTAGTGCTCCAGCCGCTGCAAGGCCGGCTGTGAGGAGGGATCCCGAACGGCGTCGGCACCCACAGCGTTGGCCGCAGCAAGGGCATGCCGGTAGTCCAGCCCGGACTGCAGCGACAACACCAGGGCGGCGCAGAACGCATCGCCGGCACCGATGGTGTTGGCAATATCTGTCACCGAAACGGCCGGGGCCTCCGCCACTTTCTCGCCGTGCACCAGGATCGCCGAGCCTTCGCCGCCGTAGGTCACGGCCACGAGGGGAGCGGAACACAGCTCAGGGATCAGCTCGTACTCGGTTTCGTTCACGATCACCAGGTCGCAGCGTTCCAGGAGCTCCGGCAGCAAGGGCGCGGCAGGCGCGGCGTTCAAGGCAAAGAAGCCCTTGGCTTGGCGGGCTGCTGCCAGGACCACGTCCTGGTCAACCTCGAGTTGGCACAGCACGGGACCATCACCAAACGTGACGCCCTCCACGGACACGCGCCCGTTGGCGCCCGGGCATACGACGATCTGGTTCTCGCCGTCGCTGTCCACCAGGACAAGTGCGGTGCCTGTGGGTTCATCCACGTGCGCAATATCGCCGACGTCGACGCCGGCGTCAGCCATCGCGTTCAGAAGCGTGCGTCCGGCTTCGTCCCGGCCCACGGCCCCGACCATGCGGGAGGTTCCCGTGAGCCGGGCTGCGGCGACGGCCTGGTTGGCGCCCTTGCCGCCGGGTTGCTGGCGGAGAACGCCGTCGCCCACCGTTTCACCGGGGGAGGGGAGCCGGTGCGTGGTGGCGGTGATGTCGAGGTTGATGCTGCCCACAACAGTGAGTGCAGGGGAAGTGCTCATGGAGGGCCCTATCTTGGAACGGAACGTCAGGAGGATTGGATGACTGAGAGGTGGCCGGCCCTGGCTGCGACAAGGCATTTGGCCAAGTAGACCGGGGCGCCGTTGCGGCGGACGTACTGGGTCAGCACGAGCACCGGATCGGACGGACGGAGGTTCAGGAGCTTGGCGCGGCTGGGGCCCGCGGTGCTCAGGCTGATCTGGCATTCGCCGGGTCCCAGGGTGCTGCCGGAGAGGCTGGCGAGGATTTCCAGCAGTGTCTGCGCCGGCAGCCCGGGAGCTTCCGCGGCATCCAGCAACGCCGCCGCTTCGGGGAGGTCTTGCGCCACGTTTTCCTGCAGGTGGGCCACAGGTTCACCATCGCGGATGAGGACACTTTCCCAGAACCAGACGTCTTCCTCGGGCTGGACGCCCAGGCCCGGGGCCACGAATTCGGAGGCCGGCTGCTTGATCGCAGCCACGCGTTTGACCTGAATGTCGGAGTCCGGCCCGCCGAGCAGTTGGTCGAAGGGGCGAATGTGTTCGATCCCGATCCGGGGCAAGGTGTCTGCCACGAACCGGCCCACACCGCGTCGTGAACGTGTCAGGCCGTCTTCTTCCAGGAGCATGAGGGCCTCCCGGATCACGGTGCGGCTCACGTCCATCATGGTGCCGAGTTCTGTTTCCGTGGGCAGGAGTGAGCCCGGCGGCAGGAGCTTGGTCCTGATGGCTTCTGCGATGCGGGAGTAGGCCGCCACACGCAGGGGCTGCCCCTGTTGGGCAGCGATGGGCCGGGACAGGAACTGGACAGCGTTGTCGGTCAAGGGAAACCTCGCTTGGAATCGGTTAGGGACACTGTACCGGAGAAATGTGAGAGGTTGCACAAGCGAGTAATACATGCTTGTATAACAACTCACATCTCGCGGCGCTCGCCGGCGCCCTCGGACAAAGGAGTTTGATGTGAACATCCCCAACACCGCGGTGGAACCGCAGGAAACGGCACCCGCCGCCGTCGAAGAGGAAACCCGCTTCCAAGGCCGTGCCGCCGCCTTCCTGATCACCACGCTTGTCCTGGCCGTCCTCGCGTTCCAGCTCAACGCCAGCATGATCACCCCTGCGTTGCCCCACATCGGCTCGTTCTTTGGTGACTCTCCTGAAGCCGTTGCCCAGGTTCAGTCCATGTTCTTCCTGGCCGGCGCCATCTCAGGTCCCGTGATCGGACGCTGGAGCGACTTCATCGGCCGACGCACCGCGCTCCTGTTGGTCCTCGCCATCATGGGCGTGGGAACGGTGCTGTGCATCTTTGCTCCGAACCTTCCGTTGCTGGTGGCAGGCCGGTTCATGCAGGGCACCTCAAGTGCGATCTTCGCCTTGTCCTACATCGTCCTGAACGAATACCTGCCCGCACGGCTCTTCGGCACCTCCATCGGCATCATTGCCGCCATCAACGGCGGCGTGGGTGGCGTAGACGGCTACTTCGGCGGCCTGATGGCTGAGACCATGGGATTCCAGTCGATCTTCGTCGCCGTGCTGGTACTGGCCGCCATCGCCGTCGTGTGCGTCATCAAAGTGGTCCCCAAGGGGCGTTCAGCCGCCGCAAGCGGCCGCATGGACTGGTGGGGTGCGGGCTCGCTCTCGGTGTTCCTGGTGTTCATCACCTACTTCGTTTCCACCGGTTCCTCGGCCGGATGGACTTCGCCGGCAGCCCTGGGTCTCCTTGCCGGCAGCATCGCGTCCTTCACCGCGTTCTGGCTCATCGAGAAGAAGCGCGAAACCCCCTTGGTGGCCGTCCACCACCTGCGCTCCCGCCAGGTGTGGCCCGTTATCGCCACCACGGTCCTGACGCTCGCCGGGATTTTCGCCATCATCAACTTCACCGTGGTGCTCCTGAGCCAGGACAAGACCAACGGCTTCGGGCTGTCAGCATCCGTCGCGGCCCTGCTCTTCCTGACTCCCGCGGCGTTGATCGGGGTCTTCGCAGCTCCGCTCGCCGGTTGGATCGCCGACCGCCGCGGCTGGATCAAGACCGTCCGCGTCGGCTCCGCAGCCAGCCTTGCCTGCGCGATCGTTGCGGCGTTGTTCTCCAACAACCAGATCGCGGTCCTGGTTGCCATCGCAGCACTCGGCATTTTCTACAACGGCTTCTTCCTCACAGCCATCAACGGACTTTCAGTCCTCCTCTCGCCCAAGGAAGCGCCGGCCGCCCTGCCGGGCATCAACGGAGCGAGCTTCGGCATCGGGGCGAGTCTCGGCGTCGTGGTTGTTGCCCCGTTCGCGGGCCTGGGCACCGCCGCCGGGTACTCCACCGCGCTCTGGATTTCCGTGGGAATCACGGTCCTGGCGTTTGTGGTGAGCCTGTTCATCGCCGCCCCCAAGGGCGAAAAGATCTAAAGCACGACGGCGGCCCCCACCACTCGGGGGCACGGCCCACTTTCATCAAGCCAATCCGAAATGAGAAACCATGAACCAGCCCGCACCCTTCTTCCTTGACTGCGATACCGGCATCGACGACGCCTTGGCCCTCGCCTACCTCTTGGCGACTCCGCGGGCGGAGCTTGTGGGCATCGGCACCGTGAGCGGCAACATCAGTGCGGCCGGCGGCGCCCGGAACACACTGGACCTGCTGAAGCTCGCCGGGCATCCGGACATTCCCGTCGCTGTGGGCGCCCACGATCCGCAGGTGGGCACCTTCCACGGTGGCGCTCCGCACGTGCATGGCGACAACGGGATCGGGGGAGTGGACCTCTCGCCGTCCGACCGGTCACCCGTTCAGTCGACTGCCGCCGAGCTCCTGGTGGAGCTGGCGCGCCAATACGCGGGTGAGCTGCGAGTCGTGGCGATCGGGCCGCTGACCAACATCGCCGAGGCCCTCCGACTGGAACCGAAGCTGCCGGAGTTGGTTGCAGAAATCACCATCATGGGTGGCGCCGCGCTGGCCCCTGGGAATATCACGCCCGTTGCCGAAGCGAACATCGCCAACGATCCCGAGGCCGCGGCCGAAGTCCTTGCCGCCGATTGGGACGTGACCTTGGTGCCACTGGATGTCACCATGACCAACGTGCTGGAGGAGTCCCACCGGCAGGAACTCCTGGCCTCGGACCACCCCGTCTCGCAGGCCCTCGGCGAGATGCTGGGCTACTACTTTGGCTTCTACGTGGACATCTTCGGCCGGGCCTGCTCTGCCATGCACGATCCCCTCGCGGCGGCCATTGCCGTCAGGGGAGTGGAGCTTGCAACCGCACCCAAGGTCCGCGTGCAGGTGGACACCACCAGCGGGCCGAGCCGCGGCCAAACTGTCTGTGACCTTCGCGGACAGTACGTCGGCTTCCCCGACCAGCGTGGAGCACGGTGCCGCGTGGTCCTGTCCATCGGCGAGGAATTCGCGCCGCACCTGCTGGGCACCATGCAAGCGGCATGGCTGTCCGAGCGCGAGCCCGTAACACCCGTCGCCTAACGCCCCCGCTAACCCAACTGAGTCGCAGTAGTGCGCGTTATGAGCCGTCATAACGCGCACTACTGCGACTTACTTGGGTGCGACTTACTTGGGTGCGACTTACTTGGGTTAGGCGTACATGAGGGAGCCAGGCGTGGTCAGCGTTTCGCCCGTTTCGAGCCAGGTCTTCAGGCCCGAGAGGATCATGGGCCAGCCGCCGTACAGCTGATCGTTGGCGCCTTCGCGGAGCTGGTCGTGGGTCACGGTGAGGTGGCAGGAGTCGCCCACCGGTTCGATCTCCCACGTGATCCGGGACGTGCCCTCGGCTTTGACGTCCTCGCCCCACAACGCGGTCATGGTCTGGACCAGCCGGCGCGGTGGGTCAACCTCAATGTTCTCGCCCTCGCCCAGCGGAGCATCTGCCTTGACGTTCCGCATCTCGAAGCGGCCACCCGGTGTCCAGTCCGACGTGAACGTGTTTCCGAACTGGTACTTGCTCCGGATCTCGCTGTTGGTGATGGCTTCCCACAGCCGTTCGGGCGTGGTCTTGATGTAAATCTCGAAGATCTTTTCCATGGGACTTTCCAATCTGGATTTGAGGTCGCTGAGGGCAGCGGCCCATGGTTCTGCGTATTTGCTCACCCAGCGGTCATGGATGAGCCTGATGGGGACCGGGTTCAGGAAGTGCAGCTTTTCACGCCCCCGACGGCGGGTGACCACCAGTCCTGCATCCTCCAACAGCTTGAGGTGCTTGGCGATGCCGAAACGTGTCATCTCGAACCGGGCTCCGAGGGCTGACAGGGTTTGCCCGTCCTCGCGGAACAACTCGTCGAGCAATTCCCGGCGGGTTGGGTCTGCAAGTGCCTTGAACACGGGGTCCATGGGAAAAGAATAGGTGACCATTTGGTCACGTGTCAACGGTTTCTGTGGCGCTGCCCGGCCCTGCCGCTGCCCGCACGCGAGTTCGCCGGAAAGCGGCGGAACCCCCCGATCACGAACAGCGAAAGCGACGTCTTCCCGCGTTCCCGGCGAGACCTACCCCGCCTTGGTCTTTCCGATAGTTTCTGGATTCCAGCAGAAACTGGATTGTCCTTATGTGGGCCTCACGGCCAGCTCCAGATCTGCTTATCTGCCCCAGTGCACGAGACCAGCACCCGATACTGGCCTCCATTGCAGCTTATAAGTTACCCGCGAGTTCGGAAACTCATCTGTTGTTATTGCGTAAACTTTACGATAGTTTCTCTTTGTGATGCGCGTCGCACTGAAGCTTCGGGGCGACGAAGGCCGAGTGAAGGACGAAGATGACCATCCACCCTGAGGACTTACTGAGCGCTGAAGAGCGTTTGAAACGCCTGCATGAACGCCTGGGCGGCATTGCTTACGGCGGCGATTACAACCCTGAACAATGGCCCCGCGAGGTGTGGCTCGAAGATGCCAGGCTCATGCAGCAAGCAGGCGTGAACCTGGTGACGCTGGCAGTGTTTTCGTGGAGCCGGTTGGAGATCACGGATGGTGTCTTCGACTTCGGGTGGCTGGATGACGTCATGGATCTCATGCATGCCCACGGGATCGGCGTGGATCTTGCTACCCCGGACGCCGTACCGCCGGCGTGGCTCGTGGAGCAGCATCCGGACATCATGCCTGAGCGCGCGGATGGCAGCATTTTCGGTTTTGGCTCCCGCCAGCATTTTGATGTTTCCCATCCCGTCTACAGGGCAAAGTCCCTGGCCCTCGCGGAGAAGATGGGGGAGCGGTACGCCCAGCACCCGGCGCTGCGGATGTGGCATGTGGGCAACGAATACGGATCCACGTCCTACGGCCCCTGGGCAGAGAAGGCGTTCCGGACATGGCTGCAACGGAAGTACGCCTCCCTGGACGAACTCAACCAGGCCTGGAGCACCACGGTGTGGGGACAGCACTACACCGACTGGAACCAGGTCCGTGTACCGGCGCAGCCACGCACGTGGTCCAACCCCTCCCGGCGCCTGGACTTCCACCGGTTCACCTCGGACAGCATGCTGGAACACTTCGAGGCGGAGCGGGACATCCTCCGGCGGCACACCCCGGACCTGCCGATCGTCACCAACTTCATGCGCTTCTACAAGACCAACGACTACTGGGCCTGGGCGGCGGAAGCGGACGCTGCGGCGCTGGATATCTACCCGGATCCACGGGAAGAGGACGCGCACGTTTCGGCAGCGCTGAACTTCGACCTGATGCGCTCGCTCCGCCACGGCCAACCATGGATGGTGATGGAGCAGGCCACCGGTGCGGTCAGCCAGTGGTCCGTCAACGTGTCCAAGCTGCCGGGGAAGATGCGCCTCGGTTCCTACCAGGCCATTGCCCAGGGTGCGGATTCCATCCTGTTCTTCCAATGGCGCCAGGCCAAGGGCGGAACCGAACGCTACCACTCGGCCATGGTCAACCACGCCGGTCCGAACACACGGATCTTCCGGGAAGTATGCGAGCTTGGTCAAGAGTTGAAGTCCCTCGGTGGACTCACCGGCACGCGGTCCACAGCCAAGGTGGCCATCGTGTTCGACTGGGATTGCTGGTGGGCACTTGAGCTGGGCAACTCACCGCGTTCTGACCTCAACTATGCGCAGGAAGTTCTGCGTTTCTATCGGCCGCTTTTCGAGGCCAACGTGACCGTGGACTTCGTCAACGCCAACAGCGACCTTTCCCCATACAGCCTGGTGATCATGCCGGCGTCGTACCTCCTCACCGACGAGTCCGCGGCGAGGTTCGGGAAGTACGTGTCTGACGGCGGCCGCCTGGTGGTGTCCTACCTCTCGGGGGTCGTGGATGAGGACAACACCATCCGCCTGGGCGGCTACCCGGGTGCGCTACGGAACGTCCTGGGAGCGTGGAGTGAGGAGATGCACCCGCTCGCGGGTGAGGACGAACAGGTCAAGCTTTCAACGCCCGACGGCGGTACGTCGGCGGCGAGCTACTGGACCGAACATCTCCATGCCGGGACGGCAGAGGTCCTGGCCAGCTATGCGTCAGGCCGCCTCGCCGGCGTACCGGCAGTGACGCGGAACGCCTTTGGCCAAGGCACTGCTCTCTACCTCTCCGCGCGCCTCGATGACGACCTGCACCGGCTATTGCTCAGCGAAGAACTCCATGCTGCGGGGGTCGTCCCCGAACTGGACGCGCCCGCAGGAGTCCAGGTCCGCCGTCGTGCCGGCACCAAGGCTGACAGCACTGCCCGCAGCTTCCTGCTGGTGCTCAACCACAACGACGCTCCCGTCCAGGTAGACGTCCACGACGGCGGCACGGACCTTCTCAGCGACCGCCCGGTTCAGGGCACGGTTGAGGTAGAGGCAAATGGCGTTCTGATCCTGGAGGAAAAGGTGGCGTCGTGGCACTGAGACTGGACACCCCTCCGGCGGCTGTCGTCGAGGAGAAGCCGCACAAGAAGCGCCGCCACAAGCCCGGAAGCTGGAAACTGGCGCTCAAACGCGATTGGCGTCTGTACACACTGTTAGCGCTACCACTGGCCTACTTCCTGGTATTCCGCTACTTGCCCATGGCCGGCAACGTGATTGCTTTCCGCCAGTTCCAACCCGGCGGCAACATTTTCGGCGAGAAATGGGTGGGCTTCAAATACATCACCCTTTTCATCAACGATCCCAGTTTCTGGCAGGCCTTCCAGAACACGATTGTCCTGGGTGTCCTGACACTGGTGTTCTGCTTCCCGATGCCCATCATCTTCGCGCTGATGCTGAACGAACTGCGATCGCAGAAGTTCAAGAAGTTCGTCCAGACCGTTGCCTACCTGCCGCATTTCATGTCCGTGGTGATCATCGCCGGCATGATCCTGCAGAACTTTTCCATGACCGGAACGGTGAACCAGATCTCCGAGGCGCTGTTCGGCAATACCGTGAACTTCACGCAGGATCCCAGCTGGTTCCGGCCCATGTACATCAGCTCGGAAGTGTGGCAGACCATGGGGTGGGGCGCCATTCTCTACCTGGCCGCGCTGACGCGGGTGGACGAATCGCTCTATGAGGCGGCCAGGATAGATGGCGCCAATCGCTGGCAACAGACGTGGCACGTGACGCTTCCCGCCATCCGGCCAACCGTCATCACGTTGCTGATCCTGAACATCGGCACCTTCATGGCGGTCGGGTTCGAGAAGATCCTGCTGATCTACAACCCCCTCAACTACGCAGCTTCGGACGTCATCTCCACCTACCTGTACCGGGTGGGCCTGGAATCCAGCAACTTCAGCTATGCGGCCGCAATCGGAATGTTCGAATCCGTCATCGGCCTCACGTTGATCCTCTCAGCGAACGCCATTTCCAAGCGCGTCGCAGGAACGAGCCTGTGGTGAACAAGACTTCCATTGCCGAGCGTGGCGTCCTGGTGCGGAACATGAAGGTGTCCAAGGGGATGCGCGTGTTCCAGGCCTGCAACCTCGTGTTCCTGCTGTTGGTGGTGTTCCTGACGGCCTACCCGTTCCTGAACATCATTGCGCAGTCGTTTTCCAGCGAAGGTTTCATCAACTCCGGGCAGGTCAACCTGTTCCCGATGGGCTTCAACACCGAGACCTACAAACTGATCCTGGCCGACTCGTCGTTCTGGACCAACTATGGAAACACGGTGCTGTACACCGTGGTGGCCACGGCCATTTCCATGGTGCTCACCACGTCCTTTGCCTACGCGATTGCCAAGAAGGACCTGAAGGGCCGCAGCGTCTTCATCGGGCTGGCCGTTTTCACCATGTTCTTCAACGGCGGGCTCATTCCCAACTACGTGCTGATCAGTTCCCTGGGCATGCGGGACACCATTTGGGCGGTGGTGCTGCCGAATGCCATCAGCGTCTTCAACCTGCTCATCATGAAGTCCTTCTTCGAGAACATGCCCCGGGAGTTGGAAGAAGCGGCGTCCATTGACGGGCTGACCCAGTACGGGATCCTGTTCCGCGTGGTGCTGCCGTTGAGCAAGGCGATCGTCGCCACCATGGTGCTGTTCTACGCCGTGGCCAACTGGAACTCCTGGTTCCAGGCCTTCCTCTATCTGGACAACCCGGACCTGTTTCCGGTCACCATCTACCTTCGGAACATGATCGCCGGCGTCACCACCGCCGGATCGGCAGGCGGAACGGCAGAGAACGTCGGCCAGATCGCCGCCAACATTCAGTCGGTGACCATCGTCCTTACCGTCATCCCCATCCTTTGTGTCTATCCCTTCGTCCAGAAGTACTTCTTCTCGGGCGTGATGCTCGGTTCCGTCAAGGAATAAACCTCATGAAAGGAAACCCAATGATCCGCAGACGAGACTTCCTGGGGCTCGCGTCCGTTGTCACCATCGGTTTGGTCATGACAGCGTGCGACGCCGATACCAAAGAGAAGGTTGACACCTCCAAGAACCGCACGGGTGCCATGGACAGCTTCAAGGTGGGAGACACGTTCAAGGCGACGGCGCCCCTGACGTTCTCCTTTCTCTTCTCAGACCAGCCCACCTACCCCTACAAGAAGGACTGGCTGCTCTTTACCAAGATGGCCAGCGACAACAACATCACGCTGGAACCCACCATCGTTCCCAACAGTGACTACGAGCAAAAACGCAGTCTCCTCATCAGCTCAGGGAATGCCCCGGAAATCATTGCCAAAACGTATCCCGGACAGGAATCGGCCTTCGTATCGGCCGGAGCCGTCTTGCCTGTCAGTGACTACGTGGATCTGATGCCGCACTACCAGGACAAGATCAAGAAGTGGAAGCTGGAGCCCGAGATCGAGGCGCTCACGCAGGAAGACGGCAAGTACTACGTCCTTCCTGGCCTCCATGAAGAACTGTGGCCGGACTACTCGCTGTGCTTCCGGAAGGACGTGCTGAAAAAGGAAGGGCTGTCCGAACCCAAGACCTGGGACGAGTTGCGTGAAGTGCTCCGCGCACTCAAGAAGGCCTATCCCGACGTCGTTCCTTTCTCCGACCGCTTCAAGGGCGACAGTGTCCTGAACATCGCAGCTCCGGCGTTCGGCACCGTGGCTGGCTGGGGCCTGGTGGACGGTTTGCTGTTCGACCAGGACAAGAAGGAGTTTGCCTTCGCCTCGGGTTCGGACAAGTTCAAGGACCTGGCCACGTACTTCAACTCGCTGGTTTCCGAGGGACTGATGGATCTGGAGAGCTTCACGCAGACGGACGACGCCGCCATCCAGAAGTTCGTTTCCGGCAAGTCGTTCGTGATCAGTGCCAACTCGCAGAACGTCATCACGTACCGCACCTCCATGGAACAGTCGCTCGGCAAGGGCGCCTTCGAGATCGGCAAGATCACTGTTCCGGGCGGTCCGGCCGGTGACATCATCGGCGGTACCCGCCTGGAAAACGGCATCATGCTGAACTCGTCCGTGAAGGAGAAGGACAGCTTCGTGGCACTCATCCAATACATCGATTGGCTGTTCTACAGCGACGCCGGCCAGGAGTTCAGCAAGTGGGGCGTCGAAGGGACCACCTATACCAAGCAGGGCGGCAAGCGGAAGCTCGCAGCTGATATCAACTATCAGGGACTCAACACCGCCGGGACCAAGGACCTTCGGGTGGACTACGGATTCTCCGGCGGCAACTTCGCCTACGGCGGTACCACGGACCTGCTGCAGTCCACGTTCAACGAGGAAGAACTGGCGTTCCAGGAGGCCATGAAGTCCAAGAAGCCCCGTCCTGTCTCGCCGCCTGTCCCCTTCAGCGACGTGGATCGTGAACAAGCCACCCTGGCGCTCACGCCGCTGAAGGACCACGTCAAGCAGAACACCCTGAAGTTCATCACCGGACAGAGGGCACTCGGCGAGTTCGATGCCTATGTGAAGGAACTCGACAGCAAAGGCATGGGCAAATACGTGGACCTCGCCAACAAGGCATACAAGGCCTACGCGGACAAGAAGTAGGTTCTGGTGGCAGCCACGAAAGCGGAATTCGGCTCAGGAAAGCTCTTCAAGGCGGCCGGCACTGTCTACGGCGTGATGGTGGGGAGCGGTTTGCTCGTGCTGACCAACGTCCTTGTGCTGGCTATGCCGCTGCTGGGGCCGCTGGCCCCGATTCCGCTGGTCCTGGTCGGTCCGGCAGTGGTGGCTGCGTGCTACGCCTTCAATCGGCTCATGGCTGGGGAGGACACGGGCGTGTCCCGTGACTTCAGGACGTCGTACCGTCTCAACTTTTGGCAGGCGTTGGCCGTATGGCTGCCGTACCTCGCTCTGCTTGCCGTCATCGCCGCCAACCTGATGAGCCTGCCGGGCAGCAACCCTGAAACGGTTGCTGCCCGGGTGGGGCTGCTGGGCCTGGCTGTCCTTGTGAGCACCGCAGCCGTTCATGCTCTGTTGCTGCTGTCCCGGTTCGCTTTCAGGACCGTGGACATCTACAGGCTTTCGCTCTACACGCTGGGATCCTGGAAGCGCGTGTCCTTGGGCAACGCAGGGATCGTGTTCATCGCCGGATTCCTGCTGACTACCACGTCGGTCTGGCTGGTGCCGTTCATTTCCGGCGCGGTGGTGTACCTCATCTGCTTGAACTCCCGGCCGCTGCTCAAACGCGTGGAGGAAAAGTTCACGCTGCCCGCCTAGAAGCAACCCGGGGTCACTTGCGGCCCATCCTGGCGGGATTTATGGGCCCTAAGTGACCCCGCGTTGCTCTTAGAGGTTCGTGCGGACCACGGCACCTTGGGCGATGACGGTGTTCACCTTTTCGAGGGCAGAACCGTCCGCCAGGGGGTCGGCATCAACAATAACGACGTCGGCCATCGAGCCGCGTACCAGGCGACCCGCGGCGTCGCCACGGCCGAGCAAACGTGCCGCGTTGGTCGTGGCAGCCTGCAGCGCCTCGAGGGGAGTGAGGCCGGCTTCGGAGAGCAGGCGAACCTCGGTCCCGATCGGCGTCACGTCCGTGCCGAAGGAGTCCGTACCGGCGATGATCGTCACTCCGGCTTCCTTTGCTGCCCGCACGGCTGCCTGCAGGATCGGGGTGTACTCCTTGCCGCGGGCAGCCAGAATCGGGTTGCTCGACCTGGCCATGCTGGTGATTGCATCCATGGTGGGCGTGAAATAGGTTCCTCGACGCGCCATCTCGTGGATGGTCGCCTCTGACATGAACACGCCATGCTCAATGCTGCGGACACCGGCCCGGACCGCGCCGTCGATGCCTTCTGCGCTGTACGCATGGCACAGCACACCGGCACCCTTTGCGGCTTTCACGATCGCACCGATTTGATCCACGTTGTAGACCAATTCGCGGGGATCCTGCTCGGGGATGCCTGCCCGCGGGTTGGCCCGGGTCTTGATGACCTCGGCACCACGCTTGAGGTTGATGCGGGTGAGGTAGGCCAAATCCTGGGCCTCCGTGACGCCGCCCTTGAGGGTGGCCAGCGGTGCCAGGTCCGGATCGGCCAGGAGGGAGTCTCCTTGGTCCGGGGAGATGAACAGTCCGGCCGGGGTCATGCGAGGAGTGACGCCCGGCGCCCAGGAAGGTACCGCGGCCATGGCGATGTCCTGGTAAAAGGTACTCGACCCGCTGCGGACACTCGTAGCTCCACCCTGGAGAAGCAGGCGGGCATCGGCCAGGGCGTTAGCGTGCACGTGGGCATCGACGAGGCCCGGGAGGACCCAGCGGCCGGACGCGTTCAGCACACGCGCACGGTTTGCGACGGCGGCAACCGCCTTGCGCGTCTGGTCCCGGGTTCCGACGGCGGTCACCTTGCCGCCGTCGAGGACGACCACGCCATCCGCTACAGCGTCGCCGGTCTTGGGATCCACCACGGTGCCGCCCTCGATGACCACTGCTTGGGTAGTGAGAGGCTGGCCGGGATAGTTCGGCCCGGACTTCGGGTTGTCTGCCAAGGCCGGGGGAGCGGAGACCATTTGAGCGGCGATGCCTGCGACGGAAATTCCGGCAAGGGCTGCGGCGCCGGCGAGGATGCCACGACGCGGCAATTCACCGGTGGGCTTGGGCGCTGAAGTGTGGTCGTGAAGGCACATCGTTGTACTCCTGGGTGGAACTACCGGGGCCGCTACGATCTAGCGATCCACTTTTGGTATTCCAGAATGCAGGATATGGGCGGATGAGCGCAAGCTTCTATGCCAGATTATGTGCGTGAGATTTCGTTCTGGTATGCCAAATAGCGGGCGGTGTTAGTTGGGATCAGCTTGTCCATCCAGAATCTGTTCCCGCAGGATGTCGGCATGCCCGCAATGCTGTGCCAACTCCCGGAGCATGTGGAGATACACCCAGCGCAATGGCAGCGGGCCGCGGCGGTTCCCCAGAAGCAGGTCATCAAGTCCGAGGTCAGCGGCCGCGCGGCGAGATGCTTCGCACGCCTGGCGGTGGGCCTGCTGGATACCAGCGATCGTGTCCGTCTCCTCGAGGATGAACGACTCGTCCGGTGTCGACGGAATGCCGATCTCAGCACGGGAGCGGCAGGTGATCGCTTCGTCGAACCAGACCTTCTCCACGAACGTCACGTGCTTGACGAGGCCCAGAAGTGTCGTCCGCGAGGGGACCAGCCGGCGTCGTGCTTGTTCTTCGGTGAGTCCGTCCAGGCTGGCGTTCAGTGCGCGGCGGTGTTCGTCGATGAAGGTCTCGAATTGCACGTGGGCGTCCGCGGTGATGACGCCATCAGCCGAGCGTAGTGGGGCGCTCATCCGAAAACCACCGTGCCGTCGTCGTCCACCCTCCAGCCGGGGTTGTAGGCAATTTCCCACACAATACCGTTGGGGTCCTTGACATGGCCGTGATAGATGCCGCCGAACGCGCCTGCCTGGGCCGGCTTGATGACACTGGCGCCCGCTGAGACCAGTTGCTCAATGGTGCGGGTCACTTCCGCCTCGCTGCCAACGTTATGGGACAAAGTGACGCCACTGACGCCCGCGGTTTTGGTGCCGCTGGCCAAGTCCTGGTCGAACTTGTCAGCGTCGAAGAGACCGAGAACCTGTCCGGGGGCAACCTGGAAAAAGATGATTTCGCCGGGAACGTCCATGAGGGGATCCCAACCGAGCCCGTCCTTGTAGAAGGCGCGGGCCCGGTCCAGATCAAGCGTGGCAAACGTGATGAAATGCAGTCGCTGTTCCATACGGCCATGCTAGCGAGGAGGAGCGACGATAACTCAGGCCAGGTGCTGGCGCGTGCCGTTCAGTTCGGAGGCCGGCGCGTCGAACAAGGCGGCCACGTGCTCGCCGAGTTCGTTGACGTGGGTGTAGCCCGGGAATTTGCGGTGGGGTGCGGCCTCCTTCATGGCGTCGTCAAGGAGTGCCTTCACCACGAAAACCACGGCGGCCGAGGTCTGCTCCTTCGGCTCGGTCTTGTGGCCTGACTGGGCCGCGTTGAAGCCGTCCGCCACGCCCAGGACCCAGGCTTCCGATGCAGCCTTGATGGCGGAGTAGCTGGCACCGCCCGCGGTTGGCTTGGCGGCCGCTACAGCCGAAACGATGGCCAGGCGGCCGCGCGGCGAGGCCTCGAGGTCGGCGTAGAAGGCGCGCGAGGTGTTCCGGAGCGTGGTCATGATGCTGGTGTGGAGGATGTCCCAGTCCTCGTCGCGCTGGCCGACAATTCCTTCGCCGCCGCGCCAACCGCCCACCAAATGGATGAGCCCGTCCACGCTGCCGAGGTCGTTGCGGACGTCAGCGGCGAGTTTTTCCACGGCTTCCGGGTTGGAAAGGTTGCATACATAGGTCTTGGTGCCTGGGTACGTTTCGGCCAAGGCCTCCAGCCGGGTGGCGTCGAGGTCGACGGCGGCCACCCGCGCGCCCTTCGCGAGGAGTGCGGCGATGACAGCCTGCCCTGCGGCGCTGGTGGATCCTGCGACCACCACGTTGAGGGGTTGGGCGGCTTCCACGTCATTGTGGTTATTCGTGAGGGGCACGGCGAGTCCTTCCAAAACTGTGTTTGCGTTCTTAAGGAGCGTAACGAGGCTCGGCACGGGCTAACGGATATTCCGGCTGAGCATAAGAGATTCTCATGCTTGGATCGGATTGTGCCGAGGTGAGCGGTATTGAAGTGCCGGCGCGAAGTTCCAGTCGAGGCAACGATCCGGGCACGGATTCAACGGGTGGGGCGCGTCCGCGCTCGGGCGGGCGACAATGAAGCGTGGCATCCACTTATGGCATCAGGACTCGTCGACCTGCCGCCGCCATGGCCGTGGGGTTCGTCGCCGCCATGTCCTTGAGCGGCTGCATCTCTTACTGGGGAGGCGCTCCGCCGTGCATGCCTCCTGATTACACGGTCAGTCCGACAGCCGCCAGGCCTGGTGACTCCGTGACAATTACCGCGGCGGATGCCACGTGCGATCCGCGCTACGGCCACGACGCACGGGTGCTGATCGTCGTTAAGGATTCCACCGGCGTCGAAGTTCTCACCATCACAGCTCCCATGGCCGACGCAGGCGGCTTCTCCTACACGTTCCAAGTGCCCACAACCATGAAATCGGGTATAGCCAGCGTCGGCGCGTCCCCGGACGGTGTCGACTGGTGCGACGACACCGGCAGGAACAACCGGGTAGGCCGCGGGGAACCTGAACTTCAACGAGCGTCCTGCGCTGAACGGGTCAAACCGCTGAACATCAGCCGTTGAGGTGGCGCGGCCGTTGTTGAGGCAGGTCCACGGCGGTGGGAGGATGAGTCTGTGCAACCCTTCTTCGACTTCCTCGGACACTACTGGTGGCTCATCTTCCCGATCGGCGGCATGGCCGGCGGGTGGATCCGGCAATGGTCCCGTGCCAGCGAACGGCGCCACCGGCGCAAGGTTGAGTTGTACAAGCTGAAGAACCAACAGGCCGTGACCGAACAAGCCAGCCAAGCCGAAGTTGCCGCTTTGATGGCGGCCCACGATGCCGTGAACCACAAGTGGCTCGACTACGAGTTGGACGTGGGAAAGCTTATTGATTACCCGTTGATGAGCGACGTCCGCGAGCCGCTCACGGTGGCCTTCCTTCGTGCCAAGAAGGAGGCCGACGGCATGCGGCCCGCTTCGCCTGCGGAAATTACGACGGCGGCCCGCCTCGCCGAATACCGGGCGACGGTGCACAGCTATGAGATTGCCTTCGAGATTGCAGAACGCGAATCAAAGCGGATCAAGGACGGCAACTTCACCGGTCCCGAACGGGAACGCCTGGCCACAGCGCGCAAACTCCTGCGCATTGCGGAGGACGTCGCGGCCACTCCGGCCGAGCGCCAGACGGCCTACAAGCGCGCCCGGAAGGAACTGGACGGCCTGATCGTCTTGCCCGAAACCACGGTTGCCGCTCTGGAAAAGAAGGTCGCCGGGATGCTGGATACCCGCAAAGACCCCGACACAGACGCCCGGATCGCGTGAGCTGAGCCCTTGCCTGGGCGGCACTGTACCTCCACGACCCACTTCGAATCCCGCCAAGCCGAAAGGCAACCGGAAGGGGGTTCCTTCGGATCTGCGGAAGCTCAAAGTAGGTCGGGAGGGTACGTCTTTCCCCTTCCGGTCGATGCGCCCCACCTTGGTGAAAGAGGGTCCGGGGGATGGGGGTGTTTGGTGAGAGAGGGTCCGGGGGATGGGGGTGTTTGGTGAGAGAGGGTCCGGGGGAAAGGGGTGTTTGGTGAGAGAGCGTCCGGGGGTAGGGGAGGCTCAGGCCGGGCGGACCTCAGCTGGCGTCAGCATCTCCCGATCAAAGCCCACTACGCGGCGCTCACCGTGCAGGATCACCTCGTGGGTCGCAGCGTCTGAAGTGCTCGAGGTCGAGACGTGGAGCTTCACCAACCCCGGGGCCACAACACGGGCCAGGTCCAGGCCTGTGAAGGACGTGCGATCGGCATGGACCGTGAACTCCACTTCGGCCGAGGACCCGGCGGCCAGTTCTACCCGGGCATAACCGATGAGTTCGCGGACAGGCCGGACCACTTCGCCCACGGGGTCTTCCAAGTAGAGCTGCACGATCTCAGCCCCGGCACGCGAACCCGTGTTGGTCACCGTGCAGGAGATGGTGACCGAGTCCGACGTCGATACGGTTGGCGCACTGCACTGGTGGTCCGCGAGGGAAAAGTCCGTATAGGACAAGCCGTGCCCGAAGCCAAACAGCGGTGACGGATCCAGCGCGCTCACCTGCGTAGCTCCGGCGAGACGCGAGTGGAGGTACGTGCCGGGCTGGCCGCCGGGGGATCGGGGCACTGAGACGGGCAGCTTTCCGGACGGATTGACGACGCCGGTGAGCACGTCCCAGAGGGCGGCGGCACCTTCTTCGCCCGGGAAGAAACCCTGGACGATCGCGTCGGCGCGGTCCACGAAGTCGCCCAGCGCGTAGGGCCTGCCGCTGAGGACCACTACCACGGCACGTGTTCCGGAATCAGCACACGCCGTCAAAACGCGGTCCAACATCCAGTGCTGATCGCCGGGAAGGCGGAGGTCGGCGGCGTCGTTCCCTTCGCCGGAGGTACCCCGCCCAAACAGTCCGGCGTTGTCCCCAACCACCACCACGCAGGTGTCCACGGACGCCGCAACTGCGCATGCTTCGGCGATCTGGTGTTCGGAAGAGGCCTCGCAGTTGCCGGTCACGGACACCGCCACGGACGGGAACCGCTCCAAGGCCACTGCGGCGACGGAAGGCACGGAGATACCCATCGGAACCTCGGGATGGGACGCGCCCACGTGGGCGTCGAAGGAGTAGCAGCCCAACATGGCGAAGGCATCATCGGCCAGTGGACCAACAACCGCCAGGGAACCACGCTGGGGGAGGGGCAGCGCGGGTCCATCAGCGCGAGCCTGATTGCTCAGCAACACCAAGGACTGTGTTGCCACTTCGCGGGCCAACTCGCGGTCCTCAGCAGGATCAAGCTCAAATGGACCAGACAGCCAAGCCGGAACGGCGGAGAAGTCGGGGGACAGCAGACCCAGCTCCTGTTTCTGCCTCAAGACGCGCCGCAGCGCCGTGTCCACCACCTTTTCGTCCACCTTGCCGGCACGCACCAGAGACAACAGCGGCTCACCAAAGCAGTTCACGGTGGGGAGCTCCACGTCGACGCCGGCCGTCAACGCCAGTGCCGCGGCGTCGCCGGAGTCGGCGGCTACTCCATGGGTTACGTTGAGGAAAGCAACCCCGAAGTAGTCAGCCACCACCGTCCCACCGAAGCCCCATTCCTCACGAAGCAGCCCGGTCAAAAGGGCGCGGTTCCCGGCGGCCGGTACGCCGTCGACGTCGGTATAGGCGTGCATTACGGAACGGGCGCCGGCGTGGCGGATCGCCATTTCAAACGGCGGCAGCATGACATCGGCGAGTTCGCGCGGACCCATGGAGACCGGCGCGTGGTTGCGGCCGGCCCGGGAGGCGGAGTAGCCCACGAAGTGCTTCAGCGTGGCGACGATACCGGTGGATTCCAGGCCTTGGACGTAGGCCGTGGCGAGGGTGCCCACCAGGTAGGGGTCCTCTCCGATGGTCTCTTCCACGCGGCCCCAGCGGAGGTCACGGACTACATCGAGCACGGGTGCCAGGCCCTGGTGGATCCCGAGGCCACGCATGGAGGTGCCGATCCTCTGTGCCATCTGACGCACCAGGCCCGGGTTGAACGTTGCGCCCCAAGCGAGGGGGACCGGGAAGGCTGTGGCCTTCCAAGCGGCCAGTCCAGCCAGGCACTCCTCGTGGACCTGCGCGGGGATCCCGAACCGGGAGGCGGCCATGATTTGTTCCTGGGCAGCGGCGAGCCGACGGGCTCCTTCGGTGGGGTCCACGGGAACGGTGCCGTACATCCGGGTGATCTGGCCAAGTCCATGGGAGATGACATCGTCCCAGGAGCGTGCGTCGCCGGCCATCTGGCTTTGCAGGGGAGCGACAGAGTCGCCATCCGTGGAAGCGTTCACCCACACGCCCACCAGCTGAGCGAGTTTCTCTTCGAGGGTCATTTCACGGATGAGGTGTTCCACGACGTCCTCGGCGGGGACGCGGGCAAGTGATTGCTGTTCGGCGGCGCCGCTGGTCACTGGGTTCTCCTAGGGTTGGGATGGCGATTTTTAGAAACTATCAGAAATTTCTGTTTACTTTCTAGATTCGAAAGTGTTGACTGTTTGCTGGGCAGCTACTTCAGAATCCGCTGTTTCTGCGCATAAGCGCGAACATATATGTGCGCCTGGGTGTGTGAAGCACCGCCTCTGTCAGTCCGAAACTTTCCGAATCAACCCGTAGGAAGAACTCCATGAACACGTACAGAGTGGCCATCGTTGGAACCGGCGGGATCGCCGCAGTTCACGCCGCCAACCTGGCCCGTACCGATAACCGCGCCCAACTGGTTGCGGCCTGCGACGTCGACGAGGCCCGGTTGCGTGTCTTCTGCGACGAGCACGGAATCTCCGGGCGATACGGCACCCTTACGGAACTGCTGGCCGAAGCGAAGCCGGACATCGTGCACCTCTGCACGCCGCCCATGATGCACATCGACCAAGCCATCGAGTGCCTGGAATCCGGCGCCCATGTGCTTTCCGAGAAACCGCCGGCGCTGAGCCTGGCCGACTTCGACCGGCTGGAAACGGCCCAGGCGAAGGGCGGCGCCGAGTTCTCCTGCGTCTTTCAACACCGTTTCGGTGATGCCTCTGCCGCCGCCCGCAAACTGATCGGCGGCGCTGGTTTCGGGCGTCCACTCGTAGCCCGCTGCGACACGCTCTGGTACCGGCCCGACGAGTATTTCGAGCTCCCGTGGCGTGGGACGTGGAAGGCCGAAGGCGGCGGACCGACCATGGGCCACGGCATCCACCAGTTCGACCTCCTCCTGCATCTGCTGGGCCCGTGGGAGGAAGTGGTGGCGATAGCCTCGCGCCAAGCCCGGGCAACCT
Organism: Paenarthrobacter sp. NPDC090522; assembly: GCF_044769225.1. NCBI lineage: Bacteria > Bacillati > Actinomycetota > Actinomycetes > Micrococcales > Micrococcaceae > Paenarthrobacter > Paenarthrobacter sp. NPDC090522. The sequence continues at coordinate 202,444 of NZ_JBIVXL010000009.1, read as the reverse complement.
CCACGGAGGACCTGTCTGCTGCCCTGGTCCGCTTCGAAAACGGTGCCACGGCAACAGTGATCAACTCCTTGCTCTCGCCGAGGGAGACCTCGGACATCCGCATCGACTGCGAGTTTGCCACCATTGAGCTCAGCCACCTCTACGGCTATGGCACCAAGGACTGGACCATCACCGCCGCCCCCGGCCACGAGCAGGATGTTACCGGTGCCTGGGAAGCCGAAACCTTGGAACGCGGCAGCGGCCACTCTGCCCAGTTCCTTGCCATGTATGACGCGCTCGACGCCGGCCTGCCCCTTCCAGCCGGAGCCGACTCAGCGCGGCAAACACTGGAGTTCGCTGCCGCGATTTACGCCTCGGCCTTCACCGGCCGGCCTGTCCGCCGAGGGGACATTGTTCCCGGCCACCCCTTCTACGACGGAATGGACGGCGACGGCCTCGGTACCCGCGTCCTTGCCGCCACCGCCACCCACGCCTGAGCCTGGAGAACCCATGACCACCACTGCCAGCAACCACACAACGAACGCCCTCAGCTACACGGACGATGGCTGCACGCTCACCTTCACTGTCGGCGCCCAGCACATCGCTAGCTACACCTACCGTCCCACGGACCACCAGTACGAAAGCCCGCGGCCCTACTTCCACCCACTCACAACCCTGGGCGGCGACGAGGTCACGATCTCCCGGCCATGGGACCACGTCTGGCACAAGGGCCTGTCCTGGGCCCTGCCGAACGTGGGCGAGCACAACTTCTGGGGCGGCGCCACCTATACCCGCCAAACCGGCTACGCGAACCTGGACAACAACGGAGCCATGAGCCACGAGGGGTTCACGAGCATCGAGGAATCCACGGGCGGGATCGTAGCCTCGGAGTCGCTGGTCTGGACCGCGCAGCCCACTCCGGGAAGCGAAGGGCAGGCGCTCATCAGCGAGCAACGCCGCTTCGCAATACAGCTCCTGCCGATCCCGGGCTCCTGGGCGCTGCTCTTCGAAACCACCATGGACAACACATCCGATGCGGACATCAACATCGGCAGCCCCACCACCGAAGGCCGGGACAACGCCGGCTATGGCGGACTGTTTTGGAGGGGGCCCCGCTCCTTCACCGGCGGGGAGTTCCGCTCCGAAGCCGGGACAGGTGCCGACGAGTTCATGGGCACCCGGTCGCCCTGGATGGCCTTCACCGGGCAGCATGATGTCACGTGCCGCAAGTCCACCATCCTCTTCGTCGAGGACCAAGCCAACCCGGGTGCGTCCAACCAGTGGTTTGCCCGCTCGTCGATGTTCGCATGCCTCGGTTCGGCGCCGTTCTTCAGCGAAGTAGTCCCGCTCAAGGTGGGCGAACCGCTCACGTACCGGTACGCCGTCGTGATTTCCGATGGCGACGTGGAAGCCGGTTCGGCTGCCGCGCTCGCGGACGCAGCGACGGCGGCGTTGGAGGCCTGGGCTTAGTGTGTACGTCGTTCCCGGGCGCCACGGCGGTGTCTGAAGTCAGCATCTATTCGTGGCCCGGGGCCGACGGCGCAGCGGGAGGCTCGCCGCACCTGCACACAGCCTCCACCGAGGCGTACGTGGTCCAGCAGGGGAGCGGGCGTCTGGAAACCCTCGACTCACGCGGGTTCACGTCCACGCCCCTGGAGCCGGGAACGGTGGTGTGGTTCACGCCCGGCACCGTGCACCGCGCCATCAACGACTCCGGCGACCTGCGCGTGCTCGTGGTCATGCAGAATGCAGGGTTGCCTGAGAACGGCGACGCAGTCATGACCTTCCCGCCCGAGTACCTGGTGAGCGTCGACTCCTACGCGCGGGCAGCCCACCTTCCGTCCAAAGACGCCGACGGCGGTGAGGCGTTCGCGGAGGCGGCCGCGCGCCGTCGTCGTGATCTGGCGTTGGCGGGGTATCTGGAGCTGAAAGCCGCCGTCCAGGAGCTTGGGGTGTCGGCGCTCGCGGACTTCCATGCCGCCGCCGCGACGCTGGTGCGGGAACGCACTGAGCTGTGGCGTGGTTATCTGGCTGACGGAGCTGCCCGGCAGGCGGAACTGACGGCGGGCCACCTGGCTTCGCTGGAGTCCATGGAAACTTTCTACCTGCAGGAAGCAAGGACTACGATGGGCGAACGGAAATCCCGCAGGATCTACGGCATGTGTGGCCGGATCCAGGCGTGGGAACTTTCCGAAACTGTTGGTGCCGGGACGGTGGCTTTCGGCTGAAAGGGGTAGCTTCATGGTGACCAAGCAGGACTCGGGACGGGCGACCATCAGCGAGATCGCCCGTGAAGCCGGGGTGTCCGTACCCACGGTTTCCAAGGTCCTCAACGGCCACGCCCATGTAGCGGCCGCCACGCGCGCCAAGGTCGAAGAAATCATCGCCAAACGCGATTACGCCCGCAGGCCCGCCAAGAGAAGCAAGAAGGCCGGACTCGTTGACCTGGTGTTCCCGGGCATGGGTTCGGAATGGGCCTGCGAGATCATCGAGGGCGTCGAAAGCGTGGCCCAGGAAGCGGGCTACGGCACCGTGGTCAGCAGCTTGTCCCTGGACGGTTCGCGCATCCGCCCCTGGTTGGCGAACCTCGCCGAGCGGAAGTCCGACGGCGTCCTGCTGGCGGTTTATGAACTGGACCCGAAGCAGATCCAGCGCATCAAGTCGCTGGGCATTCCCGTGATCCTGATCGATCCCGTTGGCCAACCCGGCCCCGAACTCATGACCGTGGGCGCGGCTAACTGGGACGGTGCGTTCTCAGCGACGGAGCATTTGTTGAAGCTGGGCCACCGGCGGATCGGCATGATCGGAGGCCGCGAGGATTTGCAGTGCAGCGGCGCCCGCGAGGACGGGTACTTGGCGGCACTCAGGCGTGGGGGTGTTGAGGCGGATTCGTCCCTGATGGTGCCGGGAGACTTCTCCATTGAGTCTGGGGAGCGGGGCACGGAGGCCTTGCTGTCCTTGAAGGAGCGGCCCACCGCGATCTTCACCGGCAACGATGCCCAGGCTTTGGGCGCATATCGGGCTGCGCGATCTGCGGGGCTGCGGATACCGGAGGACCTGTCCATCATCGGCTTTGATGACATCCCCGCGGCCGAATGGATCGAGCCCGGGCTCACCACCATCCGGCAGCCGGTGGTCCAGATGGCAGAAACGGCCATGCGGGCGCTGCTGCGGCATCTGGAGGGCGACGAAGAACTGCCGCAACGGATTGAACTGGGCACGGAGCTGGTGGTGCGGGGGTCGACAACGGCGCCCTCGTCTCCATGATGTAGCAGATCATGAACTTTTGAGCTTTTTGTTGAAATGTTCATGATCTGCGACATCTGAACATTTCATTGATATGGTGAAGATGTGCAACATTCGGACGAGACCGCCTTCTTTCGGGCCTTCGACGCCAGGTCCTTCGGGGCTGCGTTGAGAAGCGCTCGCCAGGAACGTGGACTGACCCAGCAAGAACTCGGAGCCATGATTCGGGCCAGTCGTCACACCATCGTGCGACTCGAACGGGGAGAAAATGTCGCCTTGGAGACCGCGATGGCCGCTGCCAAGGCTCTCGAGCGGGACGTGGCCCTCATACCGCGTTTTTCCAGGTTGGACGTGAAGCGATAGTTGCCCGCGCGAGTGGCCTCCTCGCCGGAAAGACTGCCCGACGGGGGTAACCCCTCCCGACCTTCTTTGACGGAAGAACGGCCACTTCGCAACTGCAGCAGGTTGCAAAGTGGCCGTTCGTTTGTGGAAGTGGGTCAGGACGGCACGCCCACTAGCCTTAGCCCCGGCCCATCGAACTCGACGGATCCTCGCCGCCCTCTGAGGGGTCTGCCCGGAGAGCGTCCGGATCACCCTCCGGCAGGCCGGCCGGTCCGGGGACGTCTCCCGAAGCCGTGGGGATGTCCTGGTCGCCTTCGCGGTCCTGGTTGATGTTGCTGTCTGTCACGCCCGCGTCGTGGTGGGTGTGCTCTTCATGCGCTTCTCCGTGTCCGTCCACGGCGAACGAGCGGTCATCGTCCTGTTCGCCGGGAACGTCTGAGTCCATGGCGTTGGATCCCTCGCTGAGGGAGGAGTGCACGTGGATGTCGTCGGCCTTTTCGTTGGGATCGGGAACCTGGTCCTTGTCCACGGGATCCGATGTGCCCGCCAGGTCCTCCATTGCGTTCTCTGCTGCCTTGTGGATGCTGTCTTCGATGCCCATGGGATGACTCCTTTGCGATCGATGGTTTGTGTGGCGGGCTGGAACTATAATGGTAAGCATACTTAGTTATTGGTGGATGCGACAGTCGTAAGGAGTTGACAGAATGCTGTTTGATCTCTTCGCAAAACCGCAGGTCAGCGCTTGCCGTGGCGCACTTTGTACCGGTGATCGTTGGAGGATAAGGTATCTTCAGACCGTTTTGCAGAGGGCGGCAATCTCCGCTCCTTTGCTGTAGGCCAGGGACGCTTTTCAGTCAGTAGGAACACGTCACATGGTCAACCCCCGCCCTGAGCAGGAAGCTCTCCAGAATGGTTACTTTCTGGATCTTGTCCTGGGTAGCGAAGATGTCGAGGCGTTTCTGACGGACTTGGCCGCTTTCTCGTCCGAAAGTCTCTCGCTCTCCGATGCTCCCGTTTTTTGCGGGATCACTGTCTTGCGCAAGAAGCGCGCCGCCACTGCCGCCAGCAGTGATGAACGAGCCCGGGTCCTCGATGAACTCCAAAACACTCACGAGGGTCCCTGCCTGACTGCGATGGACAGCATGGGCTCTGTTTTGGTTCCGGATCTGGTCCGCGAAGTTCGCTGGCCGGAGTATGTGGAGGCCGCGGCCGGACAAGGCCTCCGCTCCGTCCTCAGCGTTCCGCTTGTGGTTGAAGGGGACACTCGGGCCGCGCTCAATCTTTACTCCGAACGGGCACATGCTTTCAGCGATGCCGACGTTGAGCGCGCCGAAGTCTTCGCCTCGCACGCCTCCAAATCACTTCGCCTGGCCCTCAAGATCGCGCAGCTCAGCGATGCCCGCAACGATCTCGCCGCGGCCATGCAGTCCCGCACCATCATCGACCTCGCAGTCGGAGCGATCATGGCGCAGAACCACTGCAGCCAAGAGGAGGCGTTCACCATCCTCCGGACGGCCTCGAGCAACCGGAACATCAAGCTGCGGCACTTGGCCCAGTCGATCATTGAAGCAGTCTCGTCAGGCAAGGTCACCACGCACTTCGAGGAGTAAGAGTCGCGTCGCGGCGCACCCTCCTACACGAGCTTCACGGCATTGCGGACACGCTCCCGTGTGGCCTCGACCGAGGAATCCGGATCTGGGGCGTCCCGCCGGCGTCCCACCCAGCGGCCCCGTTTCGTGACCCGAGGCAACGATGTACCAGACTGGGGTAGGTGACCAACAGAAACTCCCGACCAGGCCTGGCGATCGCCGCGCTCAGCATCGGTACCGCGCTGAATCCGCTGAATTCGTCGATGATCGCGGTGGCCCTGGTGGTGTTGCGGGAGGATTTCGCGCTCGACGTCGCCACGGTCACCTGGGTGATCACCGCCTTCTACCTCGCGTCTGCTGCCGGCCAGCCGCTCATGGGCCGTTTCGCTGATCGCTTTGGTCCACGCCGCTTGTTCACTTTCGGCATGGCACTCGTGGCGGTGACGTGCGCCATCGCGCCCTTCCTGCCGAACTTCGCGTTGGTCTGCGTTGCCCGGGCCCTGATGGCTGTGGGCACAGCGACGGCGTATCCGTCCGCCGTCGTGATGGTCACCGACCTCAGCCGCCTTGCCAACGTGCCGACCACCCGACCACTCGGGCGGATCCAGATGGCCAACACGTCCGCTGCCGCCGTGGGGCCCGTGGTGGGTGGCCTGCTGGTGAGCCTGTTCGATTGGCAGGCACTGTTCGTCATCAACGTGCCGCTGGCGCTGATCGCCTTGCTGGTGGTGCAGCGGACCGCGCCTGCCGACGCCGGACGGGAGACCGGCTCGCTCGGCAAACTCATTCGCGATTCGGACATCCCGGGCATCCTCGCGTTCGTGGTCTCCCTGATGCTGGCCATGATGGCGCTGCTGAACGTGTTGCCCGATTTCCGTTGGTACCTACTGGGCGCTGCCGTGGTGATCGGCGCGCTCTTCGCGTGGCGGGAACTCCGCTTCAACCCGCCGTTCCTGGACCTCCGCCTGCTGGGCAGGAACCGTCCGCTCCTGTTCATCTACCTCGTGTTCGTGGTGTTCAGCGGGGTCTACTACTTTGCGTTCTTCGGCCTTCCGCAGTTGCTCCAGGAAGCAGGAAATTACGACGCCGGACTGGTAGGCCTGCTCATGCTTCCCCTTGCGTCGATGTCCGTTTTGGTAACGCCGCTGACCGTCCGGCTGATTGAGCGGTTCGGCGTCCGGGCCGTGCTGATCACCGGGGTGCTGGTGCTCACGGTTGCGGCTGCGGCGCTTGGCCTGCTGACCTTGTCCCTCTGGCCACCGCTGGTGCTGGTGCTGACCGCCGTGATGGGCGTGCCCTACGGTGCCGTGAGCACAGCCTCCAACCAAGGACTGTACGTCTCCGCCCGGCCGGAGGAACGCGGCGTCGCGGCCGGGATCTTCCAGACCTGCCGGTACTTGGGCGCCATCACGGCCACTGTACTGATTGGTGTGTTCTACGGACCGGGTGTGAACCAAGCCAACTGGGGCTTGGTGGTCCTGGTGATGCTCGCGCTGAGCGCCGTGGTGATCGTGCTGTCAGTGATGTGGCGGAAACCGGCGGCCTAATCCGAGATGATCCGGATGCTCACCTCGGGCAGTTTCTCGATAATGCGGCGCGGAATGTTCCCTTGGAAGGCGAGCCACAGGATGTGCCCGCTCGGCGTCACGGACTCCACTTTCCCGCGGTCCACGAACTGTCCGTGATCGTACACTTCCACGTTTCGGCCCCTGAGCCCGGTCCAGTCCGTAGCCACAACCCAGCCGATACCCGGTTCAATGGCAGCCCGGGGTTCCTGCGTTCCAGTCATGCGTCATCCCTCTTTTGTGCGTGAGTCTTTTCAACTCAGTGGCGAGCCCCCGTAGTTCATGACGGCACAGTCTAAAAATGGGTGCCCGCAGGGGAAGCGCTGGGGAATGCCTGAATGTAGCATCTGGAATATGTCCAACGACTCCGGCATCAAGGCCAGCACCACCAGCGAGACGTTCAGCCGCAGCACGCAGGTTTCCGCCACCATCAATGCGACTCCGGCCAAGGTCTGGAGCTTGCTGACCACAGCAGGCGACTACCCGACGTGGAACTCCACGGTGGTCTCGTTGGAGGGTGAGATCACGCCCGGCTCCACCATCCGGCTCGTTTCCACGCTGGATTCGAGCCGGACGTTCAAGCTCAAAGTCAAGGAGTTCGAACCCGCCCGGCGCCTCTCCTGGGGTGACGCCCTGGGCACGCGCGTCTATACCCTCACGGAAACCAACGGAGGCACGCGCTTCGAGATGAACGAACGCATCGGCGGCCCCATCTTTCCTTTGTTTGCCAGCAAGATCCCGTCCTTCGACGCGAGCTTTGAGCAGTTCGCGGCCGACCTTAAGTCGGCAGCGGAGAAAGGCAGCTGAATTTACGACGCCGGCAGCGGGGTTACGCGGGCAGCGTCACCTCAGTATGACCAGCTGCTGGGTTGCCCTCGTCATGGCCACGTAGCGGTCCACGGCACCCTCGACGCCATCACCGAATCCGTCCGGCTCCACGAGGACCACCAGATCGAACTCCAGCCCCTTCACCAGTTCCGGTGACAGCACACGGATGCGTGGCGACGCTGGGAGCGAGCCCAATCCGGCGTCGTGCGTGGCTATGACGCAAGCGACGCCATCGGCGTTGGCCGCGAGCCAATCGGTGAGCAGAGGCTCAAGATCATCCAAGGTGCCGTGCCGCACTGGCGGGCCGCTGCGGATGGACGTAGGCACGTTGGCGTCGGGGAGTGCAGCGCGGATCACGGGCTCGGCGGCCGCCATGACTTCCTCAGGCGTGCGGTAGTTGATGGTCAGGCTGGTCTGGTGGATAGTCCCCAACCCCACGCGTTCCAGCCGCTCCTGCCATGACTCGACGAATCCGTGCCGGGCCTGGGCGCGGTCGCCAACCACCGTGAAGCTCCGCGACGGGCAGCGCTGCAGCAGCATCTGCCACTCCGCGTCCGTGAGTTCCTGCGCCTCATCCACCACGATGTGCGCGAACGGACCGGCCAACACGTCAGGGTCTGCGATGGCTACGTCCTCGACGAGCTTCTCCAGCATGTCCTCGCCGCGGAGCATGGACATGACCATGAGCTCGGAATCGTCGGCGGCGATGAGGTCCTCCACCACGCGGTCCATCAACTCCTTCTCCACCGCTGTCTCTGCACGTTGGCGTCGCCTGTTCCTCGAGGCCTCAGGGTCGCCGAGCCGTTGCCGGGCTGCGTCCAGGAGCGGGAGGTCGGGGAAGGTCCAGGCTGTGGGGTTGGTTCGTTGCAGCGTCGTGACTTGTTGTTCAGTGAGCCATGGAGCGCACAGTTTGGTGAAGGCCGGGATGCGCCACAGATCGGCCACCAACTCCGCGTAGTCCAACAGGGGCCAGGCCTTGGTGAACGCTTGCGTCAGCCCGGCGTTCTGCGCGAAGGCCCTTCGGAGGAGGTCCTCGGGGATCTCGTCGGTATCGAACTTGTCCAGCAGGATAGTCACCAGTTCATCCCAGACCTCCTCGCGGGCCTCGTTGTGCGGAGTGCCGGGGCTTGGCGCGTTGAACGCCTCGGACCAGTCGTCCGCGCTGAGCCACACATCGGCCCACGGCGTCTCCACGTCCATGCCTTCAGCCGGTGGCTGTTCGTACAGCCGGACGGCTATTTCAACGGCCTTGACCATGTCCGCTTGCGCTTTAAGGCTTACGACGGCGGCATCCGGCTCGGGTGCCGCGGCGGCTCCTTCGGGAACCAGATCCCGGATGGTGCACGTCTGCACGCCCTCTTCACCGAGGCTGGGAAGGACATCCGCCACGTAGTTCAGATACGGGCGGTGGGGTCCGATGAACAGGACTCCGCCACGGCGATGCCCCAGCCTGGGATCGGAGTAGAGCAGGTAGGCAGCACGGTGCAAGGCGACCACGGTCTTGCCGGTACCCGGACCGCCGTCGACCACCAAGGCACCACGGGACGAAGCCCGGATGATGGCGTCCTGGTCCGCCTGGATAGTGCCGAGCACATCCTGCATCCTGGCCGAGCGGCTGGAGCCGAGGCTGGCGATGAAGGCGGAGAGGTCCTCAAGCGCTGCCGTTTCCTCCGGGTTTTCCTGGGCGAACGATTCGTCCCAGTAGTCCGTGATCCGGCCGCGGGTCCACCGGTAGCGGCGACGGCCGGCCAGGCCCATCGGGTTGGCGTGGGTGGCGCCGAAGAAAGGCTCGGCGGCGGGGGAGCGCCAGTCGATGAGGAGGCGTTGGCCGTCGCTGTCCGTGAGCCCGAGGCGGCCGATGTAGACGGGTTCTGCGTTCTTTGTTGTGGTGATGCGGCCCAGGCACAGGTCAAGGCCGAAGCGTTGGAGCGCTTTCAAGCGGCCAGTGAGCCGACGGGTTTCGACGTCCTTCTCCACGGCCTCCTGGCCGAAGCGGCTGGGGGCTCTCCGGATGGTTTCCAGTTGCTGTTCGAGGCTCGCAACGGTCTGTTCCATGCTGGCGGCGATGGCTGCGAAGTGCTCCTCGTCTTTGGCCACGAGGGCTGGATTGGCTTTGGGGGATAGGTGCTCGGGCAGGTTGAAGGCACTGGTTGCGAGTGGCATGGGAGCTCCTTGGTCCGGATTCGGCTCTCAATTGTGCAGGAACCCCTGGGCCTTGCGGCAAGGCCCCCTGTGCCGTATAGATTGAAAGTGAGGAGAGGTGTTCTCCTCTTTTTTTGTGTGCTTCTCTAGGGCCCGTTGCTCCGCCATTTCGATGCGTAGCTGCCCACAGTGCCGTGCGAACCATCGAATGGGCAGCAAGCCATCGAAGTGGGCGCTCCTCTCGATCCGTTTAGACGCATGGCTGCGTGTTAGACGGCAGGAATCGTCTCATGCACAGGCAGCCATCGAAATGGATGTCGCGACGCAGACATGCGGGAGGGCCGCTCGGAATTGCGGGGCTTTTTTACAGCGACGCGATGGTTCCGAGTACCAGTGGGCCGATCACCAGGACGATCAGGAGAATGACCATGATGGCACGTCCTTTGCGATTGCCCACATTCACCGTCATGCCTATGCCTGTGCCGGGTCGTTTGGGGACTAGGATGTGCGGGTCGTCAGGATTGTTGTAGAGGATGCCCGCGATCCAGAGCTTGTCTTGTTCCTCTTCGGCCGCCGTGGGACGAATTCCTTCAGCCAGTGCTGTCCTGCGCGCCCAACGGGAAGCCATGGCGTACGAAACCGGGATCACGCCAAGAACCAGTGCAATGAGTAAGAGGGCGGGCCACGAAGAAACATGATCCGGGTCAGACCATCCTGCCAAGGCAAAGGATGCGAACACGACGGCTATCAGGAACGAGGTGCCGCCCAGGGCAGCGATGGTGCCGCGGATCAGGCCTTCCCGGTGATAGAGCTCCCACGGGCTCGGTTCCTTATCCGGAAGTACCATCTTGGGCACCGCTGCTGCGACGATCGCCAGAAGCACGACAACTCCGGCGGCCGTCAGGAGAGGAAAGAAAACCGAGCCGAAGGTCTTCGGGGACCAGGCATCAGGGCGTCCTCCTGGCCCCCAGTGGGTTGCAACCACGTCGGGAAGGGACTCAAAGATGCGGATCCCGTAGGCGAAGCAGGCCAGCACGACAAGGCCTGCTGTGAGATGCAGCAGCCAGAGCGGGCCGCGTCCGCGCTTGATGTCAGTTTCAGTTGCGCCAGTCACGAGGGTCAGCCTAGTCCCAGGCGGGATCAACGAATAACGGGGCTGTTCTTCGTCGGTTCTTTGCCGTGGCTCCTGCACTTGTACTCTGGTGCAGGCTGATGCTTGTCAGCCCACTCAACGCGTCAGCGCATCTGTAGGCCTACGTAGGGGCTCTCATTCCACGGATGGCACTGGAGAAGGATTGCTCTTTGAAAAAGCCGATGTTCGTTTTTCTCGTTACTGCCGCGGCAATTGTTATTGCCGCACCAGCGGCCTGGGTCGCTGCTTGGCTGGTGAGCGGAAAGACCCCCAGCCCGCTGTTACTCGGTGTCGGCGTGGTGGCGGCCCTGATCGCCGGGACCATGGGTGGTTCACGGGTTTGGGATGACCGGCGTGCGATTCGTGAGCGTGCTGCACAGGACGACGAAGGTTGAACTTCCCTTTTCACGTTCAGGGAGATTCCAGCACTTAGACGCGTGGCTGCACGTTAGATGGCAGGCGACGTCTAACGCGCAGCAAGTCGTCGAATCGGGGCTTGCGTGCACGGTAGGAGCCACCCACGTGTCTGGTCTGCCGGCTAAAAGGGGAGTGGCAAGATATTCACGTGATGGAAAACGCCAAGCCCCCGACGGCCTCGACGCACTCGTGGCCGCCGGCTATGAGCTCCGCGTCCGCGAACCGGGGCATCGTATGGTGCGAACACCGTCAAGGGACGTGCATATACATGTTCTTGAGGCGGGTGATCCTGCCGTTGATGACTACCTGCTTTTCCGCAACCGCCTTCGCACCGACCCAGGTGATCGGGCTCTCTATGAAGAGACCAAGCGTGCCCTGCTGAGTCGTTCGTGGGCTGACATGAATGCGTACGCCGAGGCCAAGACCGGAGTGATCTCAGCGATCAAGGCACGCGCACGCTCGAGCCGCACTTAGCCCGTGGATGTAGGCTTCAGTGGGTTTGTCGCAGCCTCGGCACACCAACAACTTTCGAAGTAATGGCAAGGACGGGCACGGTCGTGGCATCAACAGGGGATGAATGGGTCAAAGTTGGTCCGGGTCAGGCAAGGAAAGCCGCGAAGGTCTACGCATCACTCGGTGACCGCACACCCAGGGAGCGGACAAGCACCGTTGGATCCATGGCCTACGTGGTGTGGGTCGCCTCGCTCGCTGGCCTGGTTCTCCGCCGCGGTCCGGTCACGGTCATTGCCGGGACGGCCAGCGACTTCCGAAGGATGTTCAGGGTAAGGTTCACGCTTGTTGTGGCAGCGGGCCTCACACTCGCGATTCTGGTGAACACCGCTGTCCCAGCAGCACAACGGTTTTGGGTGTTCATGGCATTCGAGGCGGTCTTCCTGGCTTTGATCATGGCCATCCTGCCATCGCGCAGGTTCCACCGAGCGCGAGGCGTTCTCCCAAGTCTTCGCGTATGGAAAGAATGGAAGGGGGCCAGGGAGGTTTGGATGCTGTACGCCTTGATCCACGATCCGAAGCTCCCCGCCGACGACCTTGAAAACGCCCTGCGCAGCCTGGTTCCAGACACGGGCGCCGCCTCGGCGGCCTTGGTGTGCACCACGGCTGAATCGCAGGTGGAGGTCTTGCAGCGCCTCGGTTTCGTCCGGGACAGCGAGCGTAGAGGGCTCATGTACCGCACATCAGTCGAGGCAAGCAGCGCAACTGGTGACGGGCTGGCCGCGCAGATCAAGCCATAGCACAACGGGACCCTGGCCGAAGCCAGGGTCCCGTTTTCATCTCCAGCACAAGCGGTTACCGCTTGAGGAACTCCTCATGCTGCCGGTGGGCTTCCTTCACTTGCTCGCGGATGGTCTCCACATCCTTGGCCTTGTTCCGGTACTTCAGCGGCATCTGCACAATCTGTGCTTCCTCCGCGGTCAGCGCCCGGTAGATGCGCTCGCGTTCGGCGGCGTCGGCGGTGTAGTCGAGGTCGAGGTAATCGACGGCGTGGCGGCGCGCGTTGTTGATGGCGGTCTGGGCCTTGCCGGCTGGGCTGAGCAGGGACAGGAGAACGGTGACAACCAGGGTTCCGCAGATCACGCTCAGCGAGAGGCCCGTGGAAATCTCAAGGACGTTGACGTGCTCGCCGCCGTTGATGAACGGCAGGTTGTTCTCGTGCAGCGCGTGCAGGATCAGTTTCACGCCGATGAACGCGAGGATCGCGGCAAGACCGTAGGACAGGTAGATGAGCCGGTCCAGCAGCCCGTCGATCAGGAAGTACAGCTGCCGCAGGCCCATGAGCGAGAACGCCGTGGCCGTGAACACGATGAACACGTTTTGTGTCAGGCCGAAGATCGCCGGAATGGAGTCGAGCGCGAAGAGGATGTCCGTGCCGCCGATCGCCACCATCACCAGGAGCATAGGGGTTAGCGCACGCTTGCCGTTGACCACCGTGAAGAGCTTGTCGCCGTCGTACTTATCGGTGGTGTGGAAGAGCCTCTTGGCGAGCCGGATGATGAAGTTGTTCGCCTGATCGTCACCGTGGTCGCCGGGCTTGAGGAGGTTGCCGGCGGTCAGCAGGAGGATCAGGCCGAACAGGTAGAACACCCACGCGAACGAGTTGATCAGCGCGGCGCCCAGGAAGATGAAGCCGGTCCGGGCGATCAGCGAGAAGACGATGCCGAACAGCAGCACCTTCTGCTGGTCCTCGCGCGGCACCCGGAAGCTGGCCATGATGATCAGGAAGACGAAAAGGTTGTCGACGGACAGGGCTTTTTCCGTGATGTATCCGGCGAAGTATTCGGACCCCATTTGGGCTCCGCCGAAGACCAAAACCAGAATGCCGAAGACAACAGCCAGGCCCACATAAATGGACGACCAAATTGCTGCTTCCTTCAGCGATGGAACGTGGGCTTTGCGAATGTGGAAGAAATAGTCGAAGGCGAGAAGCGCCAAAATAACGACGATCGTGATGCCCCAAATGAGGGGAGAGACGGTCATGTGATCCTGCTTTCGTGAGGGGCGTGTAACTCAGCGAGGGTCAAAAACTCTTGCCATAAACCTACCGGGTTGGGCCGCCTGGCGTTGGTTCATGGCCTTGTGGGGAAGTACGACGGCGAGTGGCTGGGGTGGCTGCCTCCGGGAAGTTGTGCGGGTGAAACGTCAGGGTGTCCTACGTAGCTTCCAACGATCCTGGTTGTGATCCCGGTTCCGAGATTGCCGGGTTTCCTCTGTTGCGCACATCACATGGTCGAGATATCGCGCGGCCTCCCGGCTTCCGGCGGTCATGGTGTACTCTTGTTATTATCAACTTGATAATAATGATTGGAGGGGCCATGGATGCCCTGCTCGACTGGATGAACTCACCGGCTGTTCCGAACCTTCTCGGCAGCCCCGTGAGCTGGATCGAAGTCATTGGATTCGTTACTGGCGCAGCTTGCGTCTACGGGGTTGCCCGGCAGAAACTGTGGAGCTGGCCGGTTGGCATCGTGAACAACATCGCGTTCATGATCTTGTTCCTGGGAGCTGGTCTCTACGGCGATACAGCGCTGCAGGTCATCTTCGGCGTGGTCGGGGCCTACGGCTGGTTCAACTGGATCCGCGGAAACCGGAGCACTGCAGCGAAAGACGACCTTCCCATCCGCGATGCGAGCCGCAGAGAAATCGCGTGGGGAGTAGGAATCACGGCGGTTGCCACGGCGCTGGTGGGATGGATGCTCGCCGTCGAAACCAATTCCACTGTTCCGTGGCCCGACGCGTTCATCCTTGCCGCATCCCTGGTGGCCACCTACGGCCAGGCCAAGAAGATCATGCAGCAGTGGTACGTCTGGATCATCGTGGACATCGTCTCGATACCGCTGTACTTCGTGAAGGGGCTGGCGCTCACCGGCATTCTCTACATTGGCTTCCTGGCGCTCTGCATTTACGGCCTGGTGGACTGGAACCGTGCGCGCCGGCTGCAGAGCACGGAAGCTGCACCGAACGAAGGAGCGCTGGTATGAGCCTCTACGGCACCGGACTTGTCATTGGAAAGTTCTACCCTCCACACGCCGGGCATCGGCACCTCATCGAGGCGGCAGCGGCTGAGTCGGACAACGTTTATGTCATCGTCCTGGGCACTCGTTTCGAATCAATAACCATGGCTGACCGAGCTCAATGGCTTTCCGCCGAATTCGAGACTCACGCGAACGTGCGAATCCTTGCCCAGCTTGATGACTGCCCCGTGGATTACGGCTCGGACGAGATCTGGAAGGCCCACGTCGAAGTAATGCGCTCAGTTTTGCAGAACGCCGGGGTTGCGAAAGTTGACGCCGTTTTCACTTCGGAGATGTACGGGTACCAACTGGCAGATGCCTTCAATGCGCAGCACGTCCTGGTGGACCCTGACCGGAGCGAGTTTCCCGTCAGTGGCACTCTCTGCAGGGATGACCTCAACGCGGCCTGGCCGCACATCATTGAACCTGCCCGGCAGGGTTTGGCTACGCGGATCATCGTAGTCGGGGCAGAGTCCACGGGCACCACTACGTTGACGCGGGCGCTGATGGATCACTACCGAAGCCGGTACCCAACAATCGCGGATGTCCCCGAGTACGGGCGCCTGCGCACCTACGAGAAGCTCGACGAACTCCGGAGCCTCAATCCCGGCGCGGGCGTTGATGACCTGGTGTGGACCACCGAGGATTTCGACCTCATTGCGAAGCGACAGAATGAACTGGAGAACGCCGCGGCAACCCAGTGTCCTCTGGTTATCGCCGATACCGACTCGCTGGCGACCGTACTGTGGGAGCGCCGCTACATGGGCACGGACAGCTTCGGCGCTGCCGAGGCGGCCGCGAACCTCCCTTCGCGTGACATCTACCTGCTGACCGATCACGAGGGTGTCGACTTCGAAGATGACGGAATCCGCGACGGTGAGCACATCCGGGCAGACACGACGGAGTGGTTCAAGGAGGCACTGACCGCAGCGGGGCACTCCTGGGTATTGGTGACGGGCAGTCACGAACGCAGGATGGCTACGGCTACCACCATCATCGACCTCATACTGGAGCAACGGTCCACATTCATTTCACCGCCGTGGGCCAAACGAACCGTCCTGACAGGAGCCCCCGCTTGAACAGCGAAAAGAAATTCTTGGCGTCCTACCGGCCCGAGGACTATCCCGCTACCGCTGTCACTGTGGACCTGGTTGTGTTGGCCGTCGCGCAGGGTGTTCTGAACGTTGCGTTGGTTCGACGCGGTGAACATCCATTCAAGGGCTCCCTCGCGTTGCCGGGCGGCTTCCTTCATCCTGACGAGGACGCCCTGCATGCTGCGTGGCGTGAGCTCGCCGAGGAAACAGGCATGACGTTGCGTTCACCGGAGGCGCACGTGGAGCAGCTCGCTACCTACAGTTCGCCTGACAGGGATCCCCGCATGCGGATCGTGTCGATAGCCCATCTGGTACTGCTCGCCACCGACGGACTAACCCTGCCTCCACTCGCTGCTGGGTCTGATGCGGCGGGTGCTGAGTGGTCGCCGGTTCACGAGACACTCAAGGGTGATCTCGCGTTCGATCACGCAGCCATCATGCGCGAAGGGCTGGACCGCCTCAGCGGCAAGATGGAGTACACGCTGATTGCGGCACGGCTCCTGCCGGAGTCGTTCACGGTGACCCAGCTCCGTACCGTTTACGACGCCGTGTGGAACACTTCCCTGCCAGCCGGCAACTTCACGCGCAAAATGGTCCCGCAACTGCACGACACCGGTCAGAAGGTACGAGCGGCCTCTGGTGGCGCCCCCGCTGCGTTGTTCAACGCGACGGACAAACACCTTCACCCCCCGCTGGCTCGGCCAGCCGACGTCGGCTAGGCACTTCCGAAAAGTGTCCACTCGTCCCAGTTGTTTTCGCGGTGCCAGTGCTGACGAGGCTCTTCGGTTTCCCTGACCCTATCGGTGAGCCACACGGTGGCGTCCGGGTTCCAGCCGCCGATCACGCTGGCTGTTCCCTGGCCAGGGTCAACCTCCAATGCACGGCCCGCCAATCGAAGGTACCCGGCGACTGGCAGGTGCACAGCATCCCAACGGGTTGCCACCTGCTCCCAGTCGGGGATCACCCAACGACCATCACGGCCCGTGGTGCGGTACCAGTCATGCTGGCGGGAGGCTGTGACCTCCAAGGGGAAATCCCGGCAGAGGGTGACCCAATCCTCGGCGACTTCGACCTCGAGAATTCGGCCGGTTCCGGAGACGGGGATGATGGTGGCCTGCCCCCAGCCCAGGGAGTCCTCAATGAGGTCGAGTCCCTCCGGAACACGACTGAAGGTGTGGACGAGCGTGAGGGGTAGCGACCACCAGTCTCCACTCCAATTGACCCGGGGGTTACGTGGGCGCTCCTTCTGGGCGCGCAGCTCCATGGCCCGTTCGTTTCGCCCCCATGCATTGAGAGTTTGTTGGGGATGGCGGGGGATGGGCGCCGGGTCCTCGGACGTTCGCCAGTCCACGGCAAACTGCCCCACTTGTAGCGGCCGGGACCACCAAATTGTGCTTGAGGCGTCCACGAGAGCTTCCGCTACGTGGGCCAGCGATGCGGTGATTGATGGAATGTCCGCCAAGATGTCTTCGCCGTCCGGCTCTTGCCAGTACCGGGCTGTGTCCACCGCCTGAAGCAAGGCCTTCTGTGCGAGGGCGTCATCGATGCGGCCCAGATCCAGCCGGGATATCAGCGCGCCCAGTTCGGCAACCGTCGGCTTGGGTGGTGGAGGCGGAGACTCGCCGGATGATGCGAACGAGGACATCATGTAACGCGAGCTGCCCGCACGGGGATCAAGGTCGTAGTCCAGGTAGAAGACAGCGACGCGGATTTCTTCGTCAGCCGCCATCGCGAGTTCAAGGCACAGGCGCCGACCGCGTGGTCCGGCCAACAACGACGCAACATCCAGTTCCATGCTTCCCCCAAATCAGTCGTGGTCTACGATTTGTGGCCTGCCACAAATCCGAAGTCGTGCTCACCCGGTTCGGGTTCCGGCTCGCGCTCCAGCTTGAGGGCATACGTTGGTAGCACCAGACTGGTCCCGACCCCGCTCCTGGTTTCGAACGTGAAGGAGCCGAAGATCCTGGGATCCTCCCGGTGGCGGAGCAGCAGCGTGGTGTAGGTGCCACGATCCTCGGCCGCTACGGGATGATACTGATCCATATGCCGGCCCCAAATCGGCAGCGAGAGCGGGAAAGCCAACTGCACGGACTCAGGGAACAAGCGCGGCACGCGGTCCAATGTCAGGACCCTGTCGTGACCATCAGCAGCCCGAATCGTCAGGGTGTTGGGATCGAAACTGTCCGTACCGCCGTCGGGCATTCTGGTGGCCGACCACGTGAAGGCGGCCGGACTTACGGCGATGGAGTACTGCTCAACGCGGCCATTGATCTGGCAGAGCGAAACCGCTTCGTAGGGGACACCCCGGCCACCGCCGATAACCTTGCCGATTGCGATTGCCAGGAGCTCGGAAGAAGTGTCCATCACTTCATCCTTGCACGGCGCTCGCCGGGTAGTCGCGTCTAGTCGACGCTGACCAGCACCTGGTCGATGCGCGCGATCAGGCTTGGCCAGCCGTTGCCCATGCCTTCGATAGCCGTGCGGCCCATCGGGGAGTCAAGGTTGAAGCCCGCGTGTTCGAAATGCAGGATGGTGCCGCTTTCCGTGGCTTCGAGCGACCACGTGATGGTGGTGTCCAGGACGCCTTCTGCGAAGACGAACGTGATTGACGTGCCGGGTTCGACGGCGGTGACCTCGCACTGCTGCGGGCCCCAGCGGTCCATGTCCATGGTGAATCGGTGGCCGACTACGGGTGCGATATCGCCTGGTGCCCACCATTTGGCGAGGAGCTCGGGCGTTGTCAGGGCAGCCCATACGGCTTCGGGGGAGTGGACGAAGGTGCGCTCCAGGCGGATGGCGTTTTCGGTCACGGGTTTTCCTTATCCAGTAGTTCGCCCAGGGCGTCGAGCCGCTGGTTCCAATAGTGCTCGTAGTGCTGCAGCCAGCCGCTGACTTCCTGCAGGCCCGCAGCTTGCAAGTGGTAGATCCTGTGGCGGCCTTGCCGCTCTTCGCGGATCAGTCCGGCGTCCTTGAGGACGGTCAGATGTTCCGACGCCGACGAACGGCTGAGTGCCAAGCGTCCCGTCAGTTCGCCCGCCGACAAGGGGCCGCCGAGGAGGCTGTCGAGGATGGTGCGCCTCGAGGGGTTCGCGAGGGCGCCGACGTCTCCATCAGTTACACGGGCTGTCCGAGTGAGCGGATCTGGCGCCCGAAGTCTGCGGTGAGTATCGTCGTCGGGAGCGGGGCCACAGCGGTACCTACCCACATCACAACGCGGTCCTCGAAACCCGCCGTAATCCCCGAAATCTCAGGTGTCTGTAGGAGCCACGCGTTGGTTTGGGATCGATTGAGGCGAACAGAGATCGGGCTGGCGCATTGATTCTGAAGCCGGCGCAGGAAGTCGGACCCAGTGAGGGCGACCAGATGACGGAAGCCGAAGTTGGCCATCTCTGCAGCCAGGGCGTCTATCAAGTTGGCTGCAGTCATTGGTTCGGATGTACTGGGTTTGAGAGTGATCAGGTCTTCTACTTGCGAGGCCGTGGACGAGTTAGTAGGAGCTGATGCCCAGCTTGTGACGACTTGCCTACCGTGTTTGGTCTTGTTGGGACCTGAGATGGCCGACTGCTGAGTAGTGCTCCTCCCGAGGCTTGCGGCGTATTCTCCAAACTCGTCGGCGGCAGCGCGCCGCTGTTGCTGCCGAACGAGCTGTTCAGGCTTGCCAGATCCTGGTGCAAACATTGATCCACCCATAACCACGATTCTCCACCGGCAATGGCGCGGTGACTGCCATGTTCTTCGGGCGATACATCGGTGTGTCCAGATTGAAGCCTGTGTGTTCCAAGTGCAGGACCGTCACGTTTACCGTGGCTTCGAGCAAACCACGTGATGGTGGGAAATGCGGGATTGGCAATCAGGCAAGGATCTCTTGGAATATCCCGCCCTCTGGCGCGTAGAGCCACTCCCACAGATCGTGGGAGTCCATGTCTGCGTAGTGGGAAAACTCAACCAGGACAGTTAGATTGCCGCGCCATGTGTCAGGCGAACCCGATTTTTCCAATTGCCAAACGCCGTCATCACCAAGTTTGAGGCTGTACCCGAAGGCCACCTTGCTCGCATTGATCGGGGTAGTTGTTGGGCTCAGGTAGTTGCTCTGCAACTGAACACGTCTGTACCGATTCATAAAGCGAAAAAGTAGTACACGTTGAATGTCATCCTGGTGGGCGGCTGCAAACACTGGACGTTCGTGCCAAGCACGCTCCACTTCTGTCAGCGTGATCCACTTACCCTTGCGCTCCAGGTAGAGCCTGATCTCTCCGCCGAGACTGTAAATACACCACACACCATCTTCGTAGCCGGTTATGCCGTATCTCGCCGAGTTGACCACAGGGTGCAGCCGCTCAATCATGGCGTCAAACTCATCGATCATAGGAAAGTACACCCGTCTTCAGTAGCTCTTCTGTGGTGATTAGCCTGCCTTGCCCATCTAAGAACAAAACTTGGATTGACCCACCGGCCCGGCCGAACCAAGGCGCCACCAGTGCAGCCTGAACTGTCGACCCCTCAAGCCCATCGGGCCACTGTTCCGCTACGCGATAACGCGCGTACGGAAGCTTCAGTGCATCGACTGGAAGCGAGCGATCTTCAAAGCTCGTTGGCTCGCCATTTTTCAGCGCGCAGAGGTACGAGCCGTCCTCGTTTCCTACCCGATCGACAGTGTTTCCGTAGTGACCCAGGAAGACAGCAAGGTCTTGTGTGCTCCAATGGCTGCCCTCTACGCCGCCGTCATTCGGAAGATACCGATTCCATCGCCCTGTTTTCTGCTCAGTCATGACTTCTATCTCAGCCCTTCTCGGCTCCTGTATTGACTGCCCTGAATTCGCTTTGATAGTCGAGGACTGCGTCGAGCGTCCAATCCTTAAGGACCGCGAGTGTTCCGTTTTGAAGTGGACGTAGGTCCACGAGGGGGCTTGGCGGAAGAGTGTATCCGGAGCCGTTAGCCATGTACGTCAAAACTCCCACCGGCGGATACCAGAGTGGGTGGAGTTCGCTCAGCTTTGTTACTTCGTATCCAAAAACTCCCCCACGGATGGGACTCCAGATGTCGACAAGGGATGCGACGCATTCGGTTATTGCTTCTCGTCCGGAAACCAGGGCTTCATTCAACTCCAATTCGAACGAGTTCCTCGACCCGGGTTGGTCCTCTCCGTCAGAGACAGAGAAGCTGAATGGGCAGAGGCTTCTGTCCGACCCTGCAAGGAAGCCGAGCACCGAGAGGTAGTAACCCCAGCTCGGGTAGAAGTTGCCCGCATCATCCTTGCGGGCGCCGTCTTGTACTCTCGCGACTACGTCTTCAAAGGACCGAGGGAGTGAATCATCAGCAGCCCGGCTCCGTCCTGGATATAGAACGTCAACCCATTCCAGAGAGCGCGTATCCAACTGTTCCAGGACATCCACGGACGACAGTATCCGCCGCGCAATCTCGACTGGTGTTGCGGATCTCCCCCCGAGATGGAATCGGAGATCAATGTCATCGAGATTCGCATCGAACAGCTCGTCCCATATTGGTTCATCCACGAGGCGTCAGCTCCCTAAGCGTCGGTTGGGTATACCCTCGTTGACTGCGGCGAATGACTTCTTATACTCCAGGCTGGCCTCAAGGGTCCATTCCTTGAGCACTGCGACTGTGCCGTGCTGCAGCACCCGCAGGTCTACGAGCGGGCTTTCAGGGAGGTTATAGCCGCTGCTGTTGGCGAAGTAGGTGAGTACACCGATTGGTGGGTAAAGGATCGGGTCATTGCGGTGCAGCTTTGCCAGCGCGAGCCCAGAGACCGCGCCGCGGACGGGTTCCCAGATGTCAACGAGCGCGCAGAATCCGTCGACGATCGCCGAACACCCGGCCACATCAGCTTCATCGAAGCCCAGTTTGAACGAGTCGCCGGAATGGGGGCCAGGGCATCCGTCGGTGACGGAAATGTGAAAGGGAAATACTTCTCGCTTGGATTCTGCTAAAAATCCGAACAAAGAAACGAAGTAGCCGAAACTTGGGTGGAACCTGCCTGCGTCGTCCACGCGAGCCCCATCCTCTACGCTGAGTGAGAGATCCTGAAGACTTCGAGGCAGCGTGTCGTCGTGTGTTCGCTGACGCGACGCATTGGCGTGCGCCCATTCGATAGGGCGAGAGTCCATAGTCTCCAGGAGTTCCACTGTAGACATGACCCTGACAGCTATTTGCTCGGGGCTAGCGTCTCGACCCCCCAATATCAATCGAAGGCTTATTGCCCGCAGTGCGGGGTCAAACAGTTCCGAGGCAATCATTGAAAGATCCGATCGTAATAGGGGAATTTATCATCACCGCTCCAGGGGAATGAATTTGACGTCGATGGAGACAGTACAGTCGGGGTGCGATTCGAGGTAGGCATCGACTGCGTCCTCCATCATTTCGCTAAGTTCGCGGTTGTGCGTGAAGATCCACTCCAGTCGACTCCCTGGAGCTCGACCTTCCAAGGCTTCGATCTGCTTGATCAATGTCTGATCAGCCCATTTATTGATCGCCTTCTGAATTGCGGCTTTGCCATGAAACCCCTCAAAGAGCCCACGGTATACGAGATCATAGTTGCCTTTGATTTCTTGGAAGATCTGGATGGGTGGGCGTCCTCGCCACAGGTGGCCGTCGAAGGCGATCGATTTCTTTTCGCCGGCGGCGGTGATGTAGTCCGTGACGTATTCCAAAGCGTTGCCTTTGGGGCCGGTGGCTGTGACCCCGGTTGCGAACGTCTGGTCCGGCGCACCGTTAGGGCTTCGTCCAGGTGGTTCTTGCCAGGTGCCGGGGCCGCCGTCGGTGTCGCCGATGGTGGGTTGGAGGTCGGGGTGGCGGCCGGGGAGGGTGTGGTCGCCGAGGCGTTGGTCGTAGGTGCCGGGTGGGCCGGACGGCTTTGCTGGAGAGGCGGTCGGTGGGGCGTGTTCTGCTGCTGGTGCGGGCGATTCAGGGGTTTCCGGGGCATCGGATGTGTCTGGCCCGGTGTGTGAGCCGCCGGGTGGTTCCGGGTGGGTGTGCGGGACGTCGGCCGTGTCGGGCGGCGCAGGGTTGAAGCGTTGGTTCAGGCGGGCTCTGTCGATGGGGTCGGGGTTGGGCCTGGTTTCGGGGGCGGGGGTGTTCCTGGCCTGGTTGTCGATGTCGTCGGTCCAGCGGCCTTGGGACGGTGTCCGGGTCGCGGGGGTTGGGTCGGGTGTGGGGTTGGTGTGGTGTTCGTTGAGCCAGCGGGTGGCCGGACCAGGCCGACCAGTACCGGCAGAGGCAGCCCCTGGTGTGGTCGTTCCTGTGGGGACGCCTGCGGTGGCTGGTGCGGGGTTGTTGTAGTCCTTGATGGTTCTACCTGCGGTGGTCAGGAATTCCTGGACGCGTGCGATACCGGCGTCGAGGTTCTTCGCCCACTCGGCGGCCGTTGCGGACCCGAGCACGGCGCTGGATTTAGTGGCCGTGTTCCCGAGCGTGGCAGCGGCTTCCTCCGGCACGGCCGTTCCCGCCGCACCGGCACCGGCACCGGCACTGGCTTCGGTGATCGTCGTTGTTTTGGTGATTGTGGTGGGTAGGCCACGGAGCCGATTGGTGAGGGCCGTGATGCGGGCTTCGAGGGTGAGGCCGCCACCGGCTCCTCCTGTGGCTGCGGTGGCGAGGTCGAAGGTGGTTTGTCCGCCGGCGCGCCAGTAATCGGTGGCCCATTCGTCGGTGTGCACGGTTTCCCGGATCGCGGCGGCGGCGGTCAGGAGCGCTTCGATGTCGCCGTCGTCCATGTCCGTGAAGCCCCGGTCGATCACGGCTTTGGATCGGAACACCGCAGCACCCAACGCCCCGATACCTTGCCAGGTCTGGGCTTGCTGGGTTTTGTCTTTCGTTCCGAACAGCGTGTACAGGCCCTGGACCGCGCCGACGGCGGCGGTCCCGAAACCCTGCACCGCGGACAGGCGGCCCTCGTGCCTGATCGATACCGCCGGCCCCCACGGCAGGTCAGGGACCGCCGCGTCGGTACCCAGCTGGTGCTGCAGCCAACTGAACCCGTTCGCGACCTGGTCCGTGGAGGCGAACACGCTCCGCCGCGGCACCTCCACCGAGGTGTAGCCGGGCCCGTGCGCCAGGGCGGAGAGTTCGTTGGCGCATTGGGTGTCCGAGTCCAGGATCTGCTGGGCCAACCCGGACGCGGAAGACACGAGCCGCTGATGGGTGTCCACGATCTGCGCCTTCGAATGCCAGTCATCGTTGGCCAGGATCACCGCATCCAACGCCTGCACCTCAGCCCGCAGCCCGGTGATGCGGCGCTTGAAGTCCCTCGCCCGGTCCGCGTACGCGTACAGGGCCCGGGCCGCGGCACCGGTCAGGTCCTTCACCCGCGCTGCTTTGGCCAGGGCCGGGGTAAACGCGCCGAACACTTGTTCGGCTTCCGGGGTCCGGTAGAAGGCCCGGAGACCGGCCCAGTTCCGGGCCGCGTCCTGCACCCCGTGATGGAACCCGACCCCGGCAACGATCATCGACTGGACCTGGGCGTCCAACACCTCAGGATCCGGCAACGGCGGCAACGCCTCCAGGTTGATCCCCGACCCACCACCACCGGACGGGACACACACCTGCGTGAAATCCCCACTCATTCACAAACTCCCGTCAAGCCAAAGGAGGCGTCGCAGCTCATGGCAGCTTCCACCGCGGACCACCGCCGGTGCCGGGTTCGCTGACGCGGCCCGGCCCGGGGAACAGCGACCCGCCCCCGCCGAACCACCCGACGAGTGCTGGGTGTCGGCGTCGCGGAACGGCCACCCGACACCGGCACTAGCAGGGTCGGTGCCTGGTTCGATGCCTTGCGCGGCCGCCAGGCCGGTGCCCAGGGCCGGGCCGGTCCCGGCGGCGATCAGGGCGCTCTTTCCCGCGATGGTGGCCATGGCCTGGTCTCCGGCCACGTAATGCCCCACCGCCTCCGTCGTCCCGGACAAGGCCGCGCCCGCGGAGAGCACAGCCCCGGTGAGGTCAGGGCCCAGCCCGTCCTCGGCGAACCCGCCCAACACCTGCACCACCACCGTCGAGGGAACCGCACCAGCGACCCCCTCCAGCGCGGCACCGAGGCTCTTGACCGGGGTCTGCAACCCCGTCACGGCCTTCGATGCCGCGGCCAGCACCCCGTGGGTGCCGGGCACGTCAATATCCCACACAGCCATCCCAGAAACCGCCAAGGAACGGGGGTTTAGTCGATGCCTTGCACGGCGTTCCGTGCAGCACCCACCGCGGTG
The DNA here is from genome assembly GCF_044769225.1 of Paenarthrobacter sp. NPDC090522. Lineage (NCBI taxonomy): Bacteria > Bacillati > Actinomycetota > Actinomycetes > Micrococcales > Micrococcaceae > Paenarthrobacter > Paenarthrobacter sp. NPDC090522. Next base: position 177,370 of record NZ_JBIVXL010000009.1, on the reverse strand, counting down.
GTGGCGGTGTCGTCGGTTTGGGCGAGGGTGGAGCGGACCAGGGCGACGATGGACCGGACTTCGGAGGCGGCGGAGGTCCACCGGTTCTCCACTGCCTGGTATTCGGCGTCGACGCCGTCGGCGCGGAAGTCGGCCATGGCGTGGTTCACGTCTTGCTGCCGGGCGGTGATGAGGTTCTCCAACTGCGCAGCCAGGGCTTGGATGTCGGACTGGACCTGGGCGGAGACGTTCGTGTCGTAGGCAATGCGGCTCATGATGGGTTAGGCCCTTCCCTGGAAGCGTGCGGCGTCGAAGTTCGCGGACCCCTCCGAGCGGCGGGCCGTATCGGAGGCGGCGATGTCGCCTTGGGTGAAGGCGGTGTCCATCCCGGACTGGCCTTGCACGATCGCACCGAGCGCGGTGTTCAACTCCGAGGCGACCAGGTCGGAGCGGTTCTTGAAGGAATCGAACGCGGCCTTGCCCGCGCCGCTGAACTTCCCCTCCAACGGGGTCACGGCCTCCACGAACCGGCGCACCAGGGCACCGAGGTCCTGGTGCGAAGCATCGGACTGCCGAACAAGCGTGGTGAGCGTCTGCGCGCCCAGATCAAAAACAGCCATACAAAAGGCCCCCAATAGCCCTCGAAACCAACCCACAAATCAGTGGGTGCCCGCGACCGGAAATGGCCTCGGGACCGGGGACATTGTGAACACACAAAAACGCCTCTAGGTGGCGAAAAAGGCTCTCCCTAGACCCAAACGAGGGAAATTAGGTGGTAAATACCCAAAATTAGGTGCTGCGAAAAATCATCTAGGTGGTCGTTTGCGACCACCGCGACAGGCCTTGCCCTCGAAACAGCGGCATGCGTCACGGAAAGGCAGGCAAGGCACCTCGGATCGCGGGCTGCCGCTTACGGTTAGGGTCGGTTTCATGACGATGTCGTTCAATGAGAAAAGAGAGTCAGGGATTCTTGAATCGGTGGCCACAGGACCGGACGGACCCGTTCGGCTTCGCTGGTACCGACCAATGTCCAGCCAAGCTCGTGTGCCAGCTCCCACACTTGTCTGGGCGCACGGTGGAGGCTTCTTCGCTGGCGGAATCGACCAGCCTGAAGCGCACGATGTTGCCCGGGCTCTCTCTGATAGAGGGATTACCGTGGTCACGGTCGACTACCGCCTCGCACCTCCCCCTGGACTGAATTGGGCCTTCAGGGGACGAACCCGGTCAAGAGCACGCTTCCCGCTACCCATGGAAGACCTTCTGACCGCGCTTCGACATGTCGGCAGACAGACAGACGGAGGGTTGATCCTCGGTGGAGCAAGCGCCGGAGCCTGCTTGGCTGCCTCTACGGCGTTCCGGGCCGTCGGGATGGACCTGGACCTTAGAGGGGCCATTTTCGCCTACGGATTCTTCCATGCCGTGCACCCTTGGGCGCCTGAGATTCAACGGCGAGTGCGCGGTCATCGCCGGCTAACGCACTCCCGATGGGTTCTGAATGCGCTGAACCGAAACTACGCAGGATCTGAAGTGGCGCTGAGAGACCGTTTGGCTTTCCCAGGAGGGCATGATCTCTCCGGGTTCCCGTCCAGCCTCATGATCAATGCAGACAATGACGTCATGCGCGCTTCAGGCGACCAGTTCGCGGCCGAACTCCGAGGCGCCCGGGTCGACGTCGAACACCACATTCTGCATGGATCCTGTCACGCCTTCCTGAATCAGCCGCGCCTCGACGATTTCAAAAGTGCCATCGAGTTGATGGCTTCGTGGTGTCTGGGGCGACCTACAACACCGCCCACATCCCAATACCTGTCTTCGTGATGCTCCTCCTGGAATGGCCAGCTGTGACGACAGGTCCGGTAAGGCTGGCAGACGGAGAACAGGTGCAGGTAACAGTACGTGTCGGATAAAGATTGCGGCACGGCACAACTCCAAACCTGCCCAACGAAGACGTTTGGCTGGGTGATTGCGAGCGGTGACCGTCGTAGCCGTCGTGGGTTTCACTTAACGCACGACGGCGGCACGCGGCTGGTTCTGGCCGGCTGCGGCGAGTTGGGTCTTGGGTTATGCGGTGGAGCCGCGTTCGATGAGTTTGTGGGGCAAGGTCTTGGGCCGAGGTCGCGAGTGCGGAGGTAACCACGCGGGCGTGGCCGGGCGACGTAGATGGAGCCCGAGTCGCCGGCCAGGAGCCCGATGCGGCGGTGGCCGAGGCCGAGGAGGTGGCGGGTCGCGTCGTTGGGTGCTTGTTCATCGTCTATAGCGACGCTGGGGGCCCGACTTCTCGCTGATCGCCACCGAGCTGGGGCGGGGAGGGCCGCATGTTTCGTCAACGGGGTAGGTTGGGGGCTATCGCATGCCGCGGCCTTGGGATGGGCGGTGAAAGAAAAGGCGTGGGTCCCGCCTAGGGCGGATCCCACACCTTTCTCGGTTCTATTGTTCGGCAGGCAGTGGGTTGTGTCGTGGGCCACAATGCCCTAACCGCAGAACCTGTTACTTGGTTACGTGAACTACGACTGCTTTGCTCGTTGCCTGTTCTACGCCTGGGTTATCGATGCCGGTCACCGTCCAGTTGCTCAGCAGAAGAACGGTTTTTGCCCGTATCGGCGTTGTAGATGATGTTTTTGAAGCCGAGAGCTTCCAAATCATCGTCCAGGGCCTGAGCATTCATCCCGGCAACGTTTGCTGGGATGATCCCGGTCGCGGCAGCCGCTGGAGTTGGTATCGCTGCGGCGGGCGTAACCTCCGGAGCCGGCGCTGGTGCTGCCGTTACCGTTGCAGTCGCCGTGACTGTGGTGGTCACAGTCTCCGTGACGGTCGGGGCGGCTGCAGGTGTTCCCGCACAGCCAGCCAGTGCCAGGCATGACAAAGCCAACGCCAAGACGGATTTCTTCAATCTTCCCCATTTCAATACCGATAGCGCGTGCGCCATCGCCCCCATTTCGCTCACGGTTGCGAGCACCAAGGAAGTGTAAGCTTCAACTAATTAATGGAGTTTTTGTTTCGCAATGCTTCTCTCGGAGAACCAGCGTCAGGTCGATCTGCTCGCGGCCTCTTGGAGCAGATGAAAGACCTCTGTGTACGTTGACGTGAGATGGGCTGAACCGCCGAATGCGCTTGGATGTTTGATGAAGCAAACAAGCCTTGAGTGCCCGCCGATCTCGAGTTCGAAAATGTTTTGCTTGGGATCGGGTGAGTCACTCGACCCTCGTTTTCCGAACATGGGCTTGTCGAGAAATGCTGTTGGATAGGCAGAACGAAGCGCTGCGGCAGCTTTGCCCCCAACAACGACGACGAGCCCGGCGGGTGTAGCCTCCAAAATCCGTTCCATGTGCTTAGAGGAGCAAAGCTGAGCGGCTTCCGGCACACCTTGTTCGTTGGCGGATTTGCAATGGACTACCTCGGTCATGACTGAACGTTCGTACCAAGGAATGTCATTTCCAAGAAGTGCATTCGTCTGCTTTTCGATCCACCGCCAATATGGTTCCTTGGAGCCCCAGAGAGGCCCGCCCATCTCCTGTGATTCGTCGACTTTCCGGTGGCGTCCGTCACTGACCCATACATGTTCCGGACTGAACCGATTGATCATGAAGTCGGCAATCTCGGTGTCAGGCCATTCGGTCGTGGGGTACTTCTCTGCGAACCTCTTTGACAGCCATTTTGCATCGGGGTTTCCGGCACTTATGGCTGGGTTGGAAGACAGGAAGACCACTTGCGCTCTCGCGAGATTGCCTGCCCACGCCTCCGGAACCTGAAAGGGGCCTGCGTGCGAATCCTGTGATCGAACAATTTTGTGACACGGGTGCTCGTGGCCGTGCTGCGGGTCGTTTGCCGCCGACAGTTCCTCGCATCTCGCAACGCTCAAAGCCAGCTCTTCAAGAAAGACGGGCACAATTCCCCCTGATTCGAATTCCGTTCGTTTGTGGATCCGGGCTCCCACGACCTTCATGCTAAACGGACCCCGCGACAATTTAATGATGAAACCACTTAGTCGCAGGATAGTCGGCGTGCGACGAACGAGCGTGTTTTCTTTGGCCGACTCCTAATCAGCGCTCCGGGGTTGGCGCGCTGCTGGCCACCGACGTCGTGATCGCCGACCACGCGATTGCGGTGCCGGGTGGGACGTCTCCGAAGCCGTTCAGGGTGACTACCCGTTCGCCGATGAATTGGCCGGTCACGGGGTCGATGATGATCTCGTGGCGGCTGTTGGTGCGTTCGTCGATACGTCCGATGGCGGTTCCCGTCCTTCCGTTCAGATTGGTTTGGTTATCGACGAGCGTGACGCCTGGAATGAGAGCGGCTGCGCGGTAGAGCGCGGCACGCAGGTCGGCCGGCATAGTTCCACTGCGTAGGTGGTCCGAGATCCAGATGAAGGCTTGGTTATCGGAAGAATCAGCGCGCTCTTCGGATTTGCTACGGATGACATCCAATAGCTCGCCGGGGTCGCGGGGGAGGGCAGCAAGTTCGTCGTCGAACCATGTAGCGCCCACTCTTTGGACTAGGCCGTGCTCCGTGCGCGATTTCGGGGTTCCGGCTTCGAGTTCTCGGATGGCGGCTTCCGTGTCGTTGCCAAAGAAGGTGAGCAATCGGGTGGGCTCGGAGCTCATGATCCACTGATCGTTCCGATCCTCGGGTACGTAGAGCTGGCGGTTCTGAGTCTCAAGCCAGTAGAGCCGACCCGAACCTCCGTCACCTTGATCCAAATAGACGGCTTTCGTGTCGACCTGGAGATACTGACGAGGCAGTGGCTTGGGATCGGAAATAGTGAAAGTTCTCAGGGCGGCAGCGTTGAGTGCTTCGGATGCTTCGGCCGTGGCAGGAGGGCTCCACAGGAAGTTGATGGCGTCAGTGGCTACGAGGGCGCCGGCCAGTACGGCTGCAACGGCAGTGATAAGGACAGTCCGGCGAACGATCGGCTTGGGCCGAGTGCTCCGGTCAAGAATCGATGCGGGCGCGGTAGGAACTGGGCTGCCTTGCTCGGTTGCCGTGGCCAAGGATCGAACCCGACTGCCGTGAAGGTCGTCGTCGGAGATTTGTGCTGCAGGGTCGCCGGCGACTAGAAGTTCTTGGATCAGGTGGTGTGTGTTCTTGGATTTCATGCATTTGCTCCTTCTTCCTTCTGCACCACGGTTAGTGCCACTTCGAATGATTTGCGAGCTCTGTGGAGCCGCATTCTGACTGCTGCTGAACTAATGCTGAGAAACTGGGCGATCTCCTTTGACGCCAAGCCATCCCAATAGGTCAGACGCAAGACTTCCTGATCTTCTGGATTCAGTTCATGCAACGCCTCGAGTACAGGTGAGTCGAGTGGGGAATGGGTGTCGTACCGTTCGTTCGCGAGGATCAAGAGCAGATCGTCTGAGCGATTCGCTGAACGGGCATGATTCCGCAACACGTTCCTAGCGACGCCAAAGAGGAACATGACGTTGAGGTCGTCTTTGTCAACAGACTTTTCCCACGCAATCCTGAAAACTTCGGCGCATAGATCCTCCGACGTCGCTGCGTTGGCCGTTCGTCGGCGGAAGTATCTGTAGATGCGGTCGTGTCCGGCAGTATGAAGGTCGAGGAAGCGCTTGTGCCGCGCCGTCGAACGGTCTTCTATGGCGGACTTTCTTAGGCTCATACCTAGTTAGTGTGCGCAGGGGGTGGGTTTGCAACGGTGGCGCGGGATTTTGCGCCCAAATCTCGCGCTCATCGCCAAATGCGGAGCCACAGGGGATCAAAACTTGTCGCAAACCCGGAAAGTCACATGCCTTTGTTAGAGTCCGTCCATGACGACGGAAATCAGCGAAACCGCTGCAAAACTAACTGACGTATGCCGCTCAATCTCTGACGACGAGTCTCAATGGATTGAGGCAGATGGCTATCCGGACAGTCTCGCGCTGTGCATCATTGATTCGATCTTCTCTACTGGATCGCATTACACGAGTGTTGTGAACGTCGTTACTGCATATAGGGTGATGCGTCGTGCGCAGGGCGGGGATCCGAACAGGGATGGCGTGCAAGAACTATTGGCCTCCTTCGAAGCGGTTGAGGGCAGCGCCGGTTGGGCGGAAGCCGTCAACAACCGTAAACCGTCGCACACTGGCCGCGGCGCACTGCTCAAGGCCGAAGTCGTCCGGCGTGCAGCGCTGGCACTGGCTTCGCTTGAGGGCGGTCCAATAGAGACGACCGCGGACGTAAGAGAAGAACTCCTTCGAGATTCGGAACTGAAGCGGATAAAAAGGCTTGGCTACGACTACCGAGTCAGTCCTCGGGAGTCACACAGCACAATGGAGTTTCAGCTTCAGGTCCGCGAGTTTCAACGCGTTAAAGTTCGGCAAGAATCGCTACATTCGTGGTAATGATGACAGGACGCCACCATTTCGAAGACATGAAACTTTGTCATGAAGTGGGGCTGGATCTAATCCACCGTTTGCCGCCCGCGTTCACGGATGTGGATCTCACTTAGGCGGCTCGTCTGTAGTCAGCTCCGGCGATACCTTTCGTGGCCCCGTGGTTGGTTATGCGAACAACTACGTTCTGCCTGACGGGGGAGATGTCTTTTTGGTATGGGCGATGGAAGTTGTTCGGCAGGGCATCTGCTGCCCCGTTATGGATGTCTTGTGGCATTGAATGTCGATGGTTGACCTCATGGGTTTGGCGACTGGATCGGCAAGCCTCACATGATGGGAACTTCCCCGAGGAGGGACTTGCGTTCTCATGCACAGCCGCTAGCTGAGTCCTCGCTACGGTTGATGCTTCCGCTGATCGCGATCGCGCGATTTGGCCAGTCCAACCATGCCAGGACGCGCGCACTGGGTCGCCTCGGGGTGGGGCGACTCCGTTCAGAATGTCGTTGGCAGAGGTTAGTCTCCCAATCAGCGACAATTGAAGGGAGCGATCAGGAGCGGCAGTGGTAAAACTTACATCGGTAGAAGTCTGCGCAGGAGCAGGGGGACAGGCGCTTGGGTTGGAGCAAGCTGGGTTTGACCACCTTGCCTGTGTGGAACTTGACAAGCATGCCTGCGAAACTTTGAGGTTCAATCGCCCTGAGTGGAACGTTATGGAGATGGACCTTCGGGGTTGGCAGCCAGGCGAGCAGCTGAGAGGTGTCGACTTGCTTGCCGGGGGCGTTCCGTGCCCACCGTTCAGTCTCGCAGGGAAGCAACTCGGAGCAGAGGATGAACGGGACCTCTTCCCAGAGATGGCTCGATTGGCAGAAGAACTAACACCGTCGGCAATCATGATCGAGAATGTGCGTGGCCTAATGTCACGAAAATTTGAATCCTACCGTCGCGAAGTCGTCGAGAAGTTCGAAGCACTTGGCTATGTCAATTCGGGCTGGAGGCTTCTAAATGCAGCAGACTTTGGTGTGCCACAGGCTCGCCAGCGGGCGATCCTCGTCATGGCGCGACCCGAAATAGCAGAAGAATTCCAATGGCCGAGCAAGACGAAAGCACAGCGCACGGTTGGCCAAGCTCTTTTGCCATTTATGGAGTCCGACGGTTGGAAAGGTGCTCGCGCGTGGGCGGAGTCCGCTGACCAAGTTGCGCCGGCCCTGGTTGGTGGCTCTAAGAAACACGGTGGAGCAGACCTGGGACCGACGCGAGCAAAGGATTCCTGGCGGAAGCTCGGCGTGGACGGCAAGGGCGTCGCAGATGCGCCACCAGGCAAGAATTACGAGGGCATGCCCAGGCTCACTGTCCCCATGGCGGCGGCGATCCAGGGCTTCCCGGGCGAATGGAAGATTCAGGGCCGCAAGACGGCAGCCTACAGGCAGGTCGGTAACGCATTCCCTCCGCCGGTAGCCGCGGCCATCGGTGAAATGCTTGCCGTGGCTATAAACCGAGCAAGATTGTCCGGTTAGACTAATCGCCAAATAGAGTCATCACGTATACCTGCAAGTTCAAGGAAGTGCCATGCTCTTGAATTGCGCTGATTCGGCTATCCTAGAACAATTGGGGGACCAACAAATTGAATGAAGTAGCGGATGATGAAGTACTGGATATCACGCCTGATACGAAAGTTCTTCTTGCACTTACTCATACACCACTGAAACCCCTTGATGCTTTATGTGAGCTCATCGACAATGGAATAGATGCTTTTCGTGCCGCCGAAATTGCGGGTCATCGTGTACGCCATCCGTTGTTAGAGATATCGGTACCGGGCACGACCCATGTCAAACGTGGTGAGGGAATTATCCGAGTCATTGATAACGGTGCCGGTCTAGATAGAAGAGGACTTGCGAATACACTCAGAGCTGGATTCAGTGGAAAGAATCGCTTCGACACCTTAGGCCTTTTTGGTATGGGCTTCAATATTGCCACAGGCAAGATGGGCCAAATAACAACTGTTACAACTGCTCGACGTGAAGACAACTTTGCCTTGAAAGTCGTTATTGATCTTCCCACACTAGTTAAGAACCGCAAATTTGAAGTTCCGGTGCAGGAGATTGACAAGCCTCGGGGATTTGATCACGGGACCATTGTTGAAGTTTCGTCGTGGTGGCCGGAAGGCCATCCCAACGCTGGATTCGTAGCCCAACTTGCATCAATTCCCAAGGGCACACTGAGCTCACAGATTGGAAGACGCTACGCAAGCTTGCTGCGTGAAGGCGGCGGAGCACGGGTTACTCTCAACCAGGACCTAGTAGAGGGATTCGAACATTGTGTCTGGTCCCAAGAGCGATCCGTGGAGCGGCAAGGGTGGGGACTTATTCCAGCAAGACTCGACATCGATTCCGTTGTCGCGTCACAGCGAAGGTGCCTAACCGATGGTTCGCTTTTAGAGGGTCAATCGACTGAATGTCTAGAGTGCGGAGGGTCTGAGTTTCGGACGGTAGAGGAACGCATCCGCGGCTGGGTAGGGATCCAGAGGTTTGATGACAATAACAAGTTCGGAATCGACCTCGTGAGAAATGGTCGAGTCATCCGTGTGGGTGAGAAGGATGCTTTCTTTAACCATGTAGATGAGCTCGGTGAGGCAATCAAGGAGTATCCAACAGACCAGCAGACCGGACGAATAGTCGGTGAGATTCACCTTGACCACATCCCAGTTGACTTTCAGAAGCAAGATTTCCAACGGAGCAGTGAAGAGTGGCAACGTGCCGTTCGATTCCTGCGCGGTGGTTCTTTGTTACCGAGCAACTGGCCAGCTGGCATTCGAAATGAATCGCCCGTCTCCAAGTTATTTCAAGGATATCGAAAAGTTCGTAATTACGGACGTGCCGATATGTACATGGGACGTTATGATGAAGCAGCGCGAAAGGCTGTTCGTGTAAGCCGCGAGATTGAAGCAGATTTCTATCGGAAGTTCCTTGCGCGTGAATCAGGGTACGTTGATGATGCCCGCTGGTGGGACCTTGTAGAATCCGCAAGCGTACCGCCCCTGCTCGCGATGGAAGAGTGCGTAGAATGTGGGTTTCAAAATTCACCAGACGATGAAGTTTGCGGGGACTGTGGACGAATTTTGCGGTCAAAACCCTGCATTTCTTGTGATGCGATTCTCCCACGCTCCGCTACCTTATGTCCAGAATGCGGAAATTCTCAGATCCCTGAAGTCAATGAACCTTGGAAATGTGAAGTTTGCTCACAGCAAAACGATGTTTCGAGTGATAAGTGTGGGAAATGTGATTCCCTGCGAGGAACCGAAAACCCCGTTGCTATTGAAGTTTTGAGGCGTAAAGGTGACTTGATTCCTGAACTCTCTTTTGTCGGCCGTTCGTTTGTTTTGGCCGACCTTCGGAGAACTGAGCCTTTGGATGTTTCTGTCTATAGGGCCGGGTCCTTGAAACCAGTTTTCGACGGGCCCGCGATTCCAAGCATAACTGTTAGAAGCATGGGAAAAATCGAAGTCTTTCTCGATAGTTCGCACTTGATCTTCTCTCAACTCGGTGTAAATGTTGAGGAAATAATCGCCGTCGAAGTTGCGCAGTATCTATATAATGTTCGAACAGATTTGTCCGGGAAACCTGCTCATTCTGTTGGCAATATAGCCAGTCAAGTACTTATGGATATCTGGGGCGAGCAACTATCTCACGGGGCGGCAAGGGTTACGGATGAGATTCAGACCCTATTCGAACGTATTACGGATCGCCTTGAATCCAACTCTGATGCGGTTGATTATTATGATGATTTGGATCAATTTGATCAACGCGAGTTAGCGGACCGCTTAATAAGTGCTGGAAAGCTGGATGAATTGACGAACTTGAAGATGTCTGGGCGGTACCTCCGCTTCTGCAGCCCAGGAGTTATCTCTAAGTTTTTCCGCCGCAAACCGGACGCTTGGTTCGGCAGCGTGTGGCTAGACCGCCTTCCCGAAGCGTCCGATGTTGGCGAAACTGCGGCGCAGAATGCCCGGGATCAACTGGTTGGTAACTTTTCTCGCTGTCTCGAGGACTGCGCCGCCTACCTTCGGTTCCGCTACTCTGACCCACTTATCGTTTCACGCGCAGGCATTTCGAGGGAGTTTTTGGAAAATCATCTACTATGAGCCATTTTCTGAGCGATTTTGTCATAGGAACTGCGTCCTGGCAGGCGTTTGAAAGAGTCGTGTCGCGACTCCTGATCGCTGAGGGCTTTGAATATGTGACAGTTGTGGGAACGTCTGGCGATGGGGGCGCCGACGTTCTCGCGAGCAAGGGGGGTACGCGGTGGCTTTTTCAGGTGAAGCGGTGGAATTCTCCAGTTGGGGCGAGTGTGGTCGACCGCACGATTGCAGCGGCGAGAACATACGAGGCTGACGTTCCCGTGATCGTTAGCAAGTCTGGGTTTACAGCAGATCTGCACCTGCAGCGTGTTCGCCTAGCCGCCGAGGGTATCAAGTTGCAGCTGTGGGATCGAGATGCTCTGGCGCGGCGCGCGGCGAGGCTTCCAGTTGAGCCACCATGGCTTTCTAAAAAGTCGGCGCTTAGACTCCGCGACTACCAGGAAGAAGCAGTTGGAAACATCGTAAACGCATGGCGTAATGGCCGATCTGCCTCTTCCCTTGTGGTGCTCGCCACTGGTCTTGGCAAAACGGTGGTAGCCGGCGAAGCCGTCCGAAGGTTGGCGGCGTTACAAGATGGAGCCCGGGTTCTGGTTCTAGCGCATACAAATGATCTGGTGTACCAATTAGAGCGATCCATGTGGCCATTCCTTCGCACCGAACAGGCGACGACCGTGGTAAACGGCGTGGAACGCCCTGATTGGAGCGAACTTGAGAAGTTTTCAGTAATTTTTGCAAGCCGCGACACATTAGTTTCTGCAGCCAGGAGTGGGATCGAACTTCATAGATTCGACGTTGTTGTAGTAGATGAGTGCCATCACCTCGGCGCTGATACTTATGAAGAGCTGTTGGAAAGTCTTAGTGTTGGGAAAGCGGACGGCCCTTTCTTGCTTGGATTGACTGCGACTCCATGGCGTCCAGATGGAAGTGGGCTCGATCATAGATTTGATTCGCCTGTTGTAAGCATAGATCTTATTCGTGGTCTCAAAAGTGGGTTCCTCGTGAATGTTGATTATAGGATTTTTACTGATAATGTCAGATGGGAAGCACTGAGAAAGTTACATGGTGATCGCTTTAGTCCTAAAATGATTAATCGATCCCTCTTCATCAATCAATGGGATGATGCCGTAACAGAACGAACTCAGGAGGCGTGGAATTCCCTGGATGGCACACGTCGAGGGATTGTTTTCTGTGGAACCATCGAACATGCCGAAAAGATGGCGGCTCGTATTAATGCTCTCGGTTTCACAAATGCTCGTCCTATATATTCAAAATCCTCTGATGGTCGTGTCATGGGCCCAATCGAGCGGAATCGTATTCTCTGGGATTTTTCATCGGGAAAGATTGGAATCCTGTGCGCCGTTGACGTCCTCAATGAAGGAGTCGATGTCCCAGACGTAAACCTTGTAGTGTTTCAGCGTGTAACACACAGTCGTCGTATTTTCGTTCAACAGCTTGGAAGAGGGTTACGAATTTCGCCGGGAAAGAAGCGCGTTGTTGTTCTAGATTTTGTCTCTGATATTCGTCGTTTTGCTGCAGGCCTCGAGATGCAGAGGGCTTTGGGAGGCGGGAATGAAGAGCGTGGTACAACCCTTCGTGTTGACTTGCCATCAAAAGTTAGCTTCTTGCGTGCTAATCAGATAGATAGCGACGGTGCAAGTTTCTTGAACGAATGGTTGGGCGACATCACCGAACTTGAAGAGGCTGGCGAGGATGTCAGCATAATGAGGTATCCTCCTCTTGAAAATCTTCCAGAGACGGAACGGTGGTAGGAATGACAACCTGGAGTCGTCAACGAAGCCTGGCTAAAGAATCACTCGGTGTATTACTCGAACTTCTAGAGGATGATGCCGTTTCCGACAGAAGACTTGTTCTCGGATATCTAGAGGCGAAACGTTCCCTAGCTAAGGCCTTCGAAGCTCACGCCGTAGAAAAGTACGCTGACAGCTCGGTCATGGAAGCAGTGATTAGATCCTTGACCCACGTCATGAGGATGAGTTATCCCCAAGTTGAAGACAGGTACCTCAGGGTCGTGGGATTTGGTCGTGTTCATGAGCTGCTCCTTGCGTACATGGTTCCGCGGGCAGGCCTCGATATTCCGTCTGACGAATTGCGAATGTTGACCGGTGATGCAATTCACACGGAGCGGAGGGCGCGTGACCTAAGAGATCTTGGATTCAAACTGGAAGCCTTCGACGGTACGCTTGGCCCAACGTATAAGCTCAACGAAGCCATTCCGGACCTCGATGTGGGAGCTGCTTCACTAATTCGCCGGAACATACGCAATGATAAAGCGATTGATAACAGTACAAAGCAGAGGTTACTGGCAGAGGCGGGTCTGCCTGCTTGACATGCTCTCGATCGGACTCCGGCCTCAGACTATGAGCAGAGACTGTGCTCCAATCAACGTTGCATAAGAACGGCTACGGTGGAGTTTGCTTCCAATACGTTCGTGTTGGAAGACCTTTGGGGCTTAGCTGCTGCGTGGTCTGCGCCAACTTCGCGTTCCAGCTGGCGGAATCGTGACCAGCGGGCCGGACGATGACTGGCTACCTTGCGAGCCCGCCAACCAGAACCCGTTGGCGGGGGCATGCCTGCGTTGTGCGCGATCATCCACTCTATGGTTGCAGCGGCGTGTTCCTTGCCGTCTTCGGGAAGCCGCACACTACGCTCGATTCCGTACTCCCACGCTGCCGATCCTTCCGACTCCAGCCGTCTAGTTGCTGGCATTCGTGCTGGACCTGCTGACTATCTCGTCGCTGAGCAGTTTCGGCGCGCCGGTTGCCTTGTCCGTCGTGAACCTCGCTGTCATCGAGCACTACTACTTCGACCGGAAAGTCCGCGAGGCTCGCAGGCCTATTCACAACTTGGTGGTGCCCGCCATCGGCTTTGCCCTGTTTGTCTGGTTAGGGACGAGCCTGAGTGGGCTGTCCCGGGGCTTCAGTCGGCTCGGGCGGGAGTTGGCCTTGCCTACCTTGCCTATCGGACTCGCGGTTTCCGCAGGCCGGCACGGCAGCCGGATTTGAGGGAAGCGTAGACCCGTCAGGCGTGCCCCACGCTGTCCGCCACCAGCTTCGCGTCCAGCCCCACCCCGCCCAGTATCGACGAGTAGTGCCGTGTCAGCCAAGGAAGTCCCACGGCATACAGCCCGGCTTGCTCGGTAACGCCGCCGGTGTGTCGCGGATACCCCCATTCGTCCATCACGGGTATGTCGACGAACGACATGTCCAGCCCGTACCCGGTCGCCCACAACACGGACGTGATGCCAGCGTCGGCCAAGTTCAAGGAAGCAGGCTCTGACGGGAGCCAGTCGTCGTCGGGCACGGGCGGCTGGTCCGGCGCAACCAGGCCGGCGGCTGCGATGTAGGCGTCGATGGTTTTGCGCATGCGTTGGTTGAAGCCTTGCTCGACTGTAGTGAGGCGTTCGGGGAGGTCATCGCTGAAGGTGATGTCGCCGTCGTCGATTGTTTCCAGGCGGCCGTGCAGGTGCATGCCGCGACGGCCGAGTTCGCGGAGGTGGATGTCGTGGCCGCCGTCGGTGCCGGAGAGCAGTGGGTTGCAGGCGAGGCGGGCGGCGGGGGAGGGGAGCGCCTCGCGGGTGAGGGCGTTGACGCCGTAGTCGGGGCCGTGTTTGCCGGTTTCGAGGAGCCAGTAGAGGATGTCCTGGCCGCGGTATCGGCGGGGCGCTTCGGGGCAGGTGGAGACGGCGAGGTGGACTTCGCGACCGGCGTCGTGCAATTCCTCGGCGATCTGCCCACCCGACTGCCCTGTGCCAACAATCAGCACAGCACCCTCGGGCAGTTGCTGCGGATTGCGGTAGTCGTGGGTGTGGAGTTGGGTGACTTCCTCGGAAAGCTTGCCGGCCACGGCTGGCACCTTGGGCACCTGGTAGGCGCCGGTAGCAAGCACCACCTTCCTGGCTCCCAGCCTGCCCTGCGAAGTTTCGAGGCTGAAAGTGCCGTTCGTTCCGGCCGACAGCCTGGTGACGTCGACGCCGGTATGGATCGGGGCGCTGATCACTTCGGCGTATCGCCTGAGCAAATTTACGACGGCGGTTCGGGGCAGAAAGCCTTCGGGGTCATCGGCGGTGTAGGGCATCCCAGGAAGGTCGAGCGTGTAATTGGGGGTGTTCATGTAGAACCCGTCCCAGCGGTCCTGGAACGCGCCGCCGAGGGAGCCGCGCCGCTCGAGAAGCTGATGCTCGACGCCCGCTTGCGTGAGCCAGTAACTGGTGGCGAGACCGGCTTGGCCGGCGCCGATGATCACGGTATCTGGGGCAGATCCCATGGCGTGGATTTTACGCTTGGGGCTACTGTTTGGGGATGGGTTTTGGTGGGTTCGTTTAGTTGTTTTGTGCCTCGAAGAACGCTGCTATTTCAGCGTCCGTCGGTTCCCTGAGTTCTACGGGGGTTGTGGCCGGCGTCGGGGCTATGAAGTCGTGGATGGAGGTCTGGCCTTCGAGCTCTGGGGTGGGCTCGGACGTAGCGTCGTCGGTCATTCGCGGCTCCTGGGGTCAAAGTGTTAGACCACCATATTCGGCAGGCCGCCTGATCCTTCGGAAGACATGCAGGGACGCCCGGTGGGTTGGAGGATCGCTGACCCTCCAACCCACCCCTACGTGAAGCTTATGCAGAGACGAGCGCTTTGGCGGGGGAGTCTTTGACGCCTACAGGCCTGAGCAGCGTGAGTGTGAGGGCAACACCGGTCAGGATGATCGCCGGGACGGCCATGGCCCACCAGAGGGCATGATGTTCGAGGAGAGCTCCGGCAATTGCACCCAAGAACATCGATAGGACGGCCGCGAGCCGGCGAAGGGTCGCTACCGTCTTTGCGCCACCCCAAAAACGTCCTGCTTCGCTGAAGAGCAGGGACAGCGTAGAGGTGATGACCACCGTGGAAACGTCCGGTACCCCCACCCTGCGCGCTGCGATCGCCTGAAAGCCCATGAAGATGCCGATGGCCACCGTTGCGGCATGCATCAGGGGTTCAGTGAGGGGCAGCATGGCCATGAGGACCGTGACGGCAACCATGCCGGCGGCGATGAACCAGAACACGGGGATGACGGCCGTATCCTTAGCGTTCTTGGGAGGAAACCGTCGCAGGATCAGCCCGAGGATCCACGAACCGAAGGCGAAGCCACCGAGCGCGGTGAGGGGTCCCCAGAGCGTTATGTGTTCGGATCCAGCGAGGGCCAGGCCCACCAGGATGACATTGCCGGTCATGTTCGCGCCGAAAATATGCTCCATGCCCAGATAAGTGGCAGCATCCAGCGCTCCGGTACCGAAACTCACGGCGATCATCAACCAGAACGTGATTCGTTGTGAAACCACCCGGCTACGTCCCGTCCGCCAACAACCCGTCGGAACGCGGATCGGACCCTACCGCGATGGATGCCGCATCCTCAATTAGCCGAACCACCTGCAGATGGCCGGCTGCGTCGTCGAAGGCTTCCAGTTCCTTGGAACGGAATCCTGCGGCGTGCAGGGCTTGGACCGCACGGTTGGAGACTCCTGATTCGATGGCGATAGTCGCGGCATCATCAGCCGCGGCCGCCCCGGCTTCCATCTGCCCGATGATCCATCGGGCACGGGCGGACGCCGCGTCGGGAGCCATGCCCAAGGCCAAGTTCAGTGCGAGGTGGGTATGGACCTGGGGTTGCGCCCTGCCGCCCATGGTGCCGTGCGCCCCGACCAGCTTTCCGTCTTTTCGAACCAGCACGGGCATGAGCGTGTGCGGAGGGCGCGTGCTTGGCCGCAATTCGTTCGCTGCCCCCGGCGTGAGGCTGAAGGAGGCGGCCCTGTTGTGGAGGAGAATTCCAGTGCCTGGATCCAGGACGCAAGATCCAAAAGCGTGGAAGGCGCTCTGTATGAGCGAGACCCAATTTCCTTCTGAGTCAGCGGTGACGACGGCCACCGTATCGCCGGTTCGTCGGGCGTAGGTGCGTCCGGCGTTGCTTCCCGACAGGCTGCGAGTGAGGGCGCGCTGTGCCGTCGCGGCGGCGGTTTCGCGTGACAGCAGGACGTCGACAGGAACCTCGCGATGTGAGGGATCGCCTAAGTACTGATCCCTGTCTCGAGCAGCTGCAGCGAGAATGCCGGCGATGACGCCGGCGTCTTCGCCATCCGGGTCTGGGATGCGCCCCAGCTCGTCAGCCACGACATCCAGCGCGGCCAGGCCTTGGAGGAAAAAGGTTCCTTGGCTGTTGCCTGCGGCGCTGAGGTATTCGGTCCCGGCAAACTCTACGGAAGCAGGGCGTTCAAGGGTGGCTTGGTGATCCTCAAGGTCCTTGCGAGTGAGCTCGCTGCCCAAGCTGCGGAGTGTTTCAAGAACGCTGTCGCCAATGGGTCCCCGGTAGAAGGCATTCACGCCATCCTCAGCTAAGCGGGTCAACGTCTCTGCAAGGCGGACTAGTTTGAGGGTTTCACCTTGCTTGAGGACTACCCCGTCCTGAAAAAATACTTCACGGCATCCCGCATCCTGGGACAGGAGATGCTGTTCGCGTATCAGGTCGCGGGCAACACCAGGTGCTACGGTGACCCCGGCCTTTGCCACGGCTGCAGCCGGGAGTAGGGCAGCCGCCAGAGGCTGACGTCCCCACTTGTCGGCAAGAACCTCCCAAGCGCTGAGAACGCCGGGCACAGTGACGCTCAGAGCTCCGGCCACGGGCACGAAGCCGTCCGGTCCTATGTATTTGTTGCGGTCAGTGATGCGGGCGGAGCGCCCGCTGCCATTGACGACTGTGACGTTTCCGTCGGGGGTACCAACCATCGCTATGGCATCGCCGCCGATGGTGCACTGATTGGGATAGACAACGGTGAGCATGGCTGCCGCAGCCAAGGCGGCGTCCACCGCGTTGCCACCTTCGGCGAATGCCCGATGGGCTGCGGCCGTCGCTCCGGAATGCGGAGTGGCCGCCGCCCCGGTGAGGGAGTTCTGATTCATTGCTTAGGTTGCTTTCTCGTTTGGTGTGTCAGGGTCCCAGGCGCCGACGCCGATGGCCTCGGCGACCTGGTGGATGTGCCCGGACATGGATGCGCGTGCTTCGTCGGCATCGTGGGCGCGGATGGCCTCGTAGATCCTCCGATGCGCGGCCACGGATTGCTCTATTCGAGCCATGGTTTGGTGGGTTCTCTCCCGGGAAGGTGCCATCCATTCGTTGGCGACACCCAGGAGCTGAACCAGCATGGGATTGCGGGTTAGCTTCGCAACTGCAGCGTGGAACTCGACGTCGAGGCGAACGAGCAGTTGGAGGGATGGTTCCCGGCGGCGGAGTTCACTCTCAGCAAGCTCCAGTGGTTGGAGCAGAACTCCCAGTTCACTGGCTCTCGCGCGGAGAGCGGCACGCTCAGCCATCGGAGGTTCTACCACTGCGCGCAGGTCCATTACCTCGGCCAGCATCCTCTGTGAGGAATCCATGGCTCCGAGCATTCCTGCGTGGAGCTCGGGCCTGGTTTGTTCCTCAACAATCGTCCCGCGTCCTGGTTTGCGGCTTATGAGGCCTCGCAGCTCCAGCTCGCGCAGGGCTTCCCGGACAGAAGTGCGGGATATGCCGGCGGTCTGGGCCAATTCCCGTTCGTTGGGAAGTTTGTCGCCTGCCTTGAGTTCACCGTTGGTGATCATCCGGATCAGCTTTTCACTTAACCGTTCGGAAAGGGGGCCGCTGGCCACGGAAAGACTGCTCATGGACGACATAGTTACCTCCGCTGAATTGGTTAGACAAACCTACCAGCCGCAGAACCCACGCCCGGTCTGGCTAGTCGACGATCTCTACGGTTACCCAGTTCTCGAAACAACTGCCGCCGGCAAGGCTCATAACGCCGATTGTTGCCCGCCCACCCAGCCCGACTTCGGGACCAAACACTTCCACGAAGAGGTCTGTGGCTCCCGAGGAGACCTTGTGGACTTCAGTGAATTCCATCGTGGAGGTCACGAAGCACAGCGAACGAACGATACCTTTCACGCGGTCCAAGGAGCCGAGTGCCAAGCGGATTCCGCCCAGGCAGTTCAGAGCCGTCAGACGGGCGGCCTCATAACCCTCCTCGACGCTGAGGTTGGCCCCGAGGCGCCCTGGGTATCGGACTGTGCCATCGCTTTTGTCCGGGGTATGACCGCTGAGGTACAGAACGTTCCCCACAATATGGTGCGGCTTCATGCTCCCGTACGTGTCGGCTCCGTAGTAGCCGTCGACTTTGAAATCCGGTATTTCCAGACCGAGTTCCCGGGCGCGGTCTTCATAACTAGTGGTCAAGGTACTGCTCCTAAATGTCCTGCCTCGCCAGCGGCAGATAGTCCAATGGTCCAACCAAGTACCTATGAGCGTAGTCACACGAGAGGACCAGGTCAATAAGACAACGAAAAAATGAACAAGATTCATAAAAACCGTTGACTTAGGTCCAAAGGTCGGACAAACTCCAGATATGGGAGTCATCGCCGCCTCCCGTACAACCAAGTGATTCCCCCCCAACACCAGCTCTGACTTGAGCTGGTACGTCACTTGCAAAGGAATTCCCATGTCCACTCCGGACCACCCCCTTCAGCCCTTACAGGTCAGTTACGTGGATGACCCTCGCGTCGTGAAAGAAGCCGCGACCGAGGACTACACCACCCACGTAGTCCCTCTCTCGTGGCGCAGTAACAAGAAGTCCCTGTCGATGTCGTGGTACTCGCTGGTCAGCGGAATGTTCTACCTCGTCACCGCGGCAACGCTGGCCGCAGTCGTTGGAACCGTCGACACCCTTATCGGCATAGTCCTGGCCTGCCTGGCTTTCGGAGGCTTGGGCTTTATCTTCTCCAGTTACGCGGCCAAGACAGGCCTGACAGTCGCACTCGTTTCCCAGCGGCTGTTCGGTGCCTCAGGTTCCATCGTGGCCCCGCTCATCCTCGCGGCCACCTCCATCTATTACGCCGTGTTTGAAAGCTCAATGATCGCCCATGCCTTCCATGCATATATCGGCGGCATTGATATCCGGATCTGGTACGCGATCGCAGTGGCCATGAACCTTCCACTGGTCATGGGCGGAATCAGGCGTTGGATGGACAAGTACAACGCTGCCTTGCTTCCGGTCTACTGGGGCGGACTCATCCTGGTGATCGTCTTGGCTGCCACCCACGCAGACACGTCGGCTTGGCTCGCACATACCCCCGAAGAAGCCACAAGCCTTGCTGCGCCTGGCTGGCTATACGCCTTCTTTATCTACCTGGGTGTCCTCGTCCTCATGATGTTCACCATGGACTTCGCCCGCTTCGGCAAACCACGCGACACCAAGGTCAACGGCGTCGTCACCTTCGGACCCGTCTTCTACTTCTTCGTCTACCTTGCCAACGGTCTCATCGGCATTTTCATCGCCTACTCCGCCGGCCTTGCGGGCGGCGTATCCTCCACGGCAATCGTCGAGTTCATCGTCACGCTGATGGGTGGATGGGGCCTCTTCCTGGTCTGGGTCACGCAAGCCCGCATCAACACTGCCAACTTCTATGTAGCCTCAACCAACATGGAAGCCCTCTGGACCAGGCTCTTCCGCGCTCGGCTTCCACGAGCATGGGCAGTGCTGATTTGTGGTGCCATCACCTACCTGATCATGCTCACCGACGTTCTCAACTACGTGCTTGTTGCCCTTGCCTGGCAGGGTGCGTTCATTGCATCGTGGGTTGGCATCATGCTCGTCCACATTCTTTTCAGCTCGCGAGGCGACAAGAATGGACTGCCGGAAGTCCGCCCGGGGCGATTGGCCCGCTTCACTTTGGGAAGCTGGATTTGGATTGGCAGTTCACTACTCGGTGCGTTGCTCTACCAGTTCGGCGGTCCATTCGGAGCAACCTGGTCGACGCCGCTTACGTTGACTCTTGCGTCAGTCCTGTACGCAGCGGCGTTCAAAGCCCAAACCCGTAGCGCCATCCTCCGCCGTCGCAACGATCCCCGAGACG
Organism: Paenarthrobacter sp. NPDC090522; assembly: GCF_044769225.1. Classification (NCBI taxonomy): domain Bacteria; kingdom Bacillati; phylum Actinomycetota; class Actinomycetes; order Micrococcales; family Micrococcaceae; genus Paenarthrobacter; species Paenarthrobacter sp. NPDC090522. The sequence continues at coordinate 157,006 of NZ_JBIVXL010000009.1, read as the reverse complement.
AAGTGGATGACATTTGGGAAGCACGCATCCGCTGCCATGCGTGCGACCACAGCTACATTGCTGCCGAAATGGATCGTGATCCCAGCGTTCCTGGGCAGCCTCCCATCTGCTCAGCCTGCGCGGGGCTCAGCCGAAGGTATCTGAATGCTTGCAAGCATGAGGATGCGACCCTGTCCTTCAGCGCAACTGAGCACGATCACTTGCCCGTGTAAGTAACTGGTGATGGCTGCGCACCCCTTGGGTGCCGCAGCCATCGCCAGTATCCGTCCGGATTTCTGATTGAGTACTCGCAGCGACGGGTGCGGCTCAGGACCGAGTGTCCTATGCCTGTGTGAAGCCGTTCAAGACCGTGTACGTTCCGCCGATTTCTTGCGCCACCTTGTCCAGGTCCTTGCCGCTCCAGTTTTCCTCCAACGCGAGGGACAAGTCTGCGACGATCCAGTTCTCGCCTTCAACGATCGCCAACGGCTGCGAGGTATCCATATAGACCTGCGCGGCGTCGGCCCGAGCATCCGAGCTCTTGAACCACTCGATCTGAACCCTTTTGCCACAAACCGCATATTCGGCCGTGAACCCGGCCAGGTCCGGGTCCACGATCGGTCTCGCGGTTGGCTCGCTCTCGCAGCCGACGACGGCGGCAACGGCCTCTCGAGCTTCGGCCAGTGACGCGAAGGTCGGGCCTGGCACGGGTGGGAGGCCGACGTCGGGCTCTGTCGCCCGCTCAGACGTGCAGCTGGACAACATGCCGACTATAGCGAACCCTGCCGCAATGCACACGAATTGCCGCGAACTAATCACTGGACACCCCCATTTGTCAGTGATGCCATCCTTGCACGACTACGTGCCGTACGGGGATAGGAGACGATAGGCTTCTTGGACGACTTCGTAGGGGGACGATTTCCATAATGAACGCTGCACGTAAGATCCGCGTACTGAGCTTGGCATCCTCGGCCTTAGTTTTGGCCATTCTGATTTTGCAGTTCACCCACGTGATCAACGGGTTCTGGAGTGTGACGCTGCTCGTCATCGTCGGGATTCCCGTGACGGTTGCTTGGGTGATCTTGGAGAGGCGCTTGGGGGCCGAGAAAATGCGGGACGCGGCTTAGGCCGCCGATTCCGGCGCCGATCTTAAAAATGTCAGTGGTGGATGCCATGCTGCCCCGATGGATCAATTTCCGTTTACACAAAGGCTGCCGCTGACCCTCCGAGCACGTCTTTGGTGGTACGACGGCGCCGGCGTTCGGGTGCGTGGGTGGTCAAGCCGACAGTGGCTAACCGTGACGGTCCTTCTTGGGCTCACGGCCAGCCTCCTCTCAGGCCTGACATTCTTCTCATCCGACCTGCTCACCGTCGGGTGCCTGGTTGCTGGTTCGTTCAGCCTTATGGGGCTGAGTTGGTACACCGGCTATTCGTCGCGCGAAGCCAGGGCTGCCACGGAGAGGTGCACTGGTTTGTCTTAGGCCTCGCGCGGGAGGCTGATGTGGATGGCCCCGCCGGAAAAGTGTTCCCAGAAGGTATCAGGATCAACCTGCAGGCTGCGTCCTTCCGTTGGATGCTGGCTGGACGGTCGATGGATGACCACGTGGCCCGCATCGGAGAAGCCGGCCACCACCGCAAGGTGGCCGGAGTCGCTGTCGTCCTCGAAGGATGAGCTGATCGAAACGATCAGAACTCCAGGCGCCCTCACAGCCTGCCAAAAGTCGTCCCGGCGTGAGAGCGTCACCACCTGAGCGACGAGTCCGCACCCCCTTGCGTGACGCGCCAAACCTCGGTGGTTCCAGCCGTGCGTCTCTGTATAGCCACCGAGCCGGAGGAGTTCCTCAGTGATGGTGGCGGGCAGCAGAGTATGAGCGGGAGTCAGGTGTCCATATGCCATACGCAGGCAAGCAATACCGCAGGAGCGGGTGTCCCAGTATGTGGCCGCCGCGTGGCTGGGGTATCCCAAGCGCTCCCAGTCGTGGCTCACCATAGAGCTGAAGAACGGCACAAGCAGTTTTGGCGCAGGGCCAATTGGGTGCCTCACCAGCGCCGCGTTTGCTCAGGATTCCGACCTTTCCATTCATCCGAGGCAAAGAACTCCCGGAGAACCTCCTCACCACCCTCTGAGATGCGGACTTCCGTGTCCGAACCGACAAAGAGGGGAAGGTAGCCCTTTTGCTTCGCTACGTAGTTTGCGACTTCCAAGGGTGGCATGTCCGGGGGACCTGCAACGTCGCCAAGCAGGAGGCGGCCAACGATGCCTTCGCACCCAGCCACCTGCATGATGACCCTCAGCTCGAAATCCCGAAGGACGTGCGGTTCCCAGATGCTTTTCAATGGCAGCGGACCGAACGTTGATTCACCAGCCCGGTATTCCCTGTGCATGTGTTCCCCCTGATTCCTGACGTTCTCCCCAACCCTAGGTGAGCCGCACTGAAGGTTCGTGACGCACCCAACTGTCATGCCGCCGTCGTACGCACCACTCAGATGCCGGCCTTGGCACGCGGATGCTTCATCCGCCAAAGTCGCCGAAAGGCCCGCGCCCGCGTGAAAACTCGCCGGACTCGTTTACGGAAATACCACGTCAGGGCGAGGCCAAGGATCACAACCGGGAGTAACTCGGGGGCCAACGCGAACGCGCCCACGAGGATTTCGAATGCTTCCAATCCGATGAGGGAGATGGCCGCAAACCAGACCCAGCCACCGAACAGTGTGGCTTTGGTGGCAATTCGGAGTGCGAGGCGTCGGGTGAGCCTCCATCGCAGCCGCAAGTGACGGATCGGACGTGAGCGGAATCGGCCGGGCCTGGAACGAAATGAAGACAGAAGGGTGCTGAGGGACATTGCGATGAGCTCCTTGTGATGGCAGTGAGAGAACTGTCATGAGGTCGCTCAAAGAGCAGCAGCGCAAGCAGCGCGCAGGCCTGATCCAGCGGTGACGCGAAGGTGTCCGAGACGGATTTCAGGGGGCTGCTTGGAGGCTCCTGGGGCGACAGCGAGGCTGACCCGGAGCGCGTGGACCTGTCCCACCTTTGGGGACGGACCTGGCCAATGACGAGGAAATCGGTCGGGGGGTGTCATCGACTGCTGGCGTACTGGCGTGGACCGCCAGCCCAATCATGGTGCAAAGCAACGCCCGGAACGTATGAGCCAGGAGGACGGTGACGGCCAACACCAACGCAAGAAGCGCGAAAGCCGTCAGTGGAGGAGCGCCCGCGCTGATGGTCGTGCGGATTGCAACATCAGCCTGGACAAAGCGTTCCAATAGGCTCAATCCGAGCAATGACATGTCCCCCCCAAATGCTCACGTCCTGTCAGCATACGGCGCTCTGCGGCACGACAAGCAAGGCCAGGCGGTGACAGCGCCGATGCGCACCAAACCGTCACGCCGCCGTCGTACCTGACACCCAACTAAAGGGCAGGCACCTGCCCCGTTGAAGCGACGGAAGGGTGATTATGGAATTCCTGGCTGACTTGGGGGAGTTCGTTGGTGCGATCGTGGGGATGGTGACGCTCGTCTATGTCATGAGAGCCACCAGGCTTTCGGGCCAGGCCGTGCGGGATGCGCAGCGCATGCTTGAGCTGGAGGGGGAACGGGACGAACGAACGATCGCCTTGCAGGAGCGGCGGCAAGCCACGCAGGTGGCCTTCTGGCCGGTGAGGGGAGAAGTCGATGGCGGATTCCAATGGGGGATCGAACTGGTGAACTCGAGCGATGCCCCTGTGTTCGGGATGGAGCTCAGCAGGTCGGAAGGCAAAGCCGGGAAGGGAACCGCAATCCCTGAGATCCAAGCATCGGCCAAGATCCTTCCGCCCGGCCGCTACTTTTTCAGTGAGCGGAAGCGGTGGCCCATCCATGTGGAGCCGGGCAAAGTCTTGGAGCCCATCCCCGGTAACACTGTCTACATGGCGTCGGTGACTTTCACGGATTGCGACGGCCGGGGATGGCATCGTGGAGTGGACGGGCATCTGCAGCGCAAAACCGAGGATGACTTGGTATGAACGAGAAAACCACACCTGCTGGATTAATCCGTCCCAGTACTAGCCATACCGCCAGATGTCTGTAAACTTGACGGTGTTGTTGTGTTTGGCATTTGGTAGTTCAGGCAGTCCCCGCAGTCCACTTTGGTCTGCGACCTTCTGAAGTAACGGTGGAGAACACCCCACACCGGAGACCCGAAAGTCGGGAACAATCTCCACCTTCAGTTAGGACTGAAATTATGGCTACAGGTACCGTCAAGTGGTTTAACGCTGAAAAGGGCTTCGGCTTCATCTCCCCGGAAGATGGCAGCCAGGACGTTTTCGCTCACTACTCCGCAATCAACTCCTCGGGCTACCGCTCCCTCGAAGAGAACCAGAAGGTCTCCTTCGACGTCGAGCAGGGCCCCAAGGGTCCCCAGGCAGTAAACATCCAGGCTATCTAGTCTTCGGATAACTCAAGAGCAGGGCCGGTCACTGACCGGCCCTGCTTTTTGTCGTATCCATCGTATATATCTACTAGTGCTGATCATGGCAATCGAACACATATCCACATAGCGAATTACACCCATGTAGTTCCCTTCCCGAAGCCCCTAGCGTGGACATCAAGACACCATCACGCAAGGGGTACCGATGATCTGCCCGAGCTTCCACCAGAGCCAATCCGAGCCCGAAAACCACCACCTAGACGATCCGCGCCACCACCTAATTTTGCGAAATCACCACCTAATTTCGCCCAAAAACGCCTGTGCAAGGCACTTTTGGACCCCTAGTGCCGATTTTCGGCCTTAGTCTCCGGGGTGAACCGCATGACAGTGGTCAACGGAAACAGAAGGTTGGGCAGGGTGTTCGATATTGAGGTGCAGCGCATCCTCGACTACGTGGGACGCGGCATTGGCGTACGCGTCATCGGCGCGCCCGGGAGCGGCAAGACCACAGTGATTTCCAGCGCGGTCTCCAGCGCGGAGAAGACCGGATTCACCATCCACTCGGTGACCGGACTTCGGACGCACCGCAACATCCCCTACGCCGCCGTCAAGGGCCTCGGCATGGAGATGCGCCCGGGCCGGAGTGGTGTCCTGGACCTTGCCGACGTGATGGTCAGCCAGCTCGCCAAGCCGGGCAAGCACCTGATGATGGTGGACGACATCCAGCTCCTGGACAACGAGTCGCTTGCGGTGCTGGAGGCCGTCCGCCAACAGTCGTTCGCGCCGATGATCGCCACAGCGCCGGAGACCCATAACTTCACGCGCGGACAGCTGGCTGTCCTCAACCAGGGGCGTGAGGCTCTGGTGCAACTGGATCCGCTGCACTACGAGCAAGTGCACGCGCTGATCGCCAGGGTGCTCGGCGGCCCCGCGGACGTGGACACCACCGCACGAATCCTCACCAAATCCGCAGGTAATCCGCGCCTGATCGTTCGGATCACGGAGACTGCCTTGCTGAGCAACCTCCTGGTGCGGCGCGATGGCATGTGGCACATGTCCGCCGGCACCCTGTGGAACGACCACCTCAGCGGCAGCGTCGAGGCGCTCCTCGCTGAGCTGCCCGAAGAAGACGTCAACGCACTGCACAGCATGGCTATCCTGGGCACCGCGCGCATCGACGTCCTGCAAAAAATCGTCTCGCCGGACGCCTTGGACAGCCTGGAACGCCGCGGGTTTCTCTCCGTCATGGACGACCACCACAACGGCACCATCGCCGCCATTAGCCCACCCGTGATCGTTGACTACTTCCGTGGCCGCCGGACACTCCGGGACCGGCATCTGCTGCGGAGCAGGATCGCCGGGATCCTCGAATCCACGCCTCAGGTTGCGGGTGACGAAACCTCCACGGCCGACTGCCTCTCGCAGGTCCTCTCGGCCCTGCGCCTGGAACGCGGCAACGATGACGCCGTCACCGCACGGCACTTCCAGGACCACAGCGCTGTCCGCGAACGTGCCCGCTTCGAACGCTGGGAGGCAAACAAGACGGCCACCAACGCTGCCGCTCTGCTGCGCGTTTACTGGGGCGCGCCGGTGGATCCCGTTCGGACCGCGCGCGTCCTGACGGAAACGCCAACGGACGACGCCGACCCCAGCGAGCTGCTGTTCCTCACCATCACGAAGGCCCTCCTTGCGATACCCGCGGGCGGCGCGAGTGCCGCCGTCGAGGTTTTGCAGGCGTTCGGGGACGCCAACCCGGAGCTAAAAGCCGACGCGGAAGCAGCCATGCTCTTCCTGGGTGCTTCGCACGGACGGGTGCCGGAGCAGTCGGCTGGCACGCCAGAAGTGGGCGCACGGACGTTCGAGGTCCTGACGCAGGCGCTGCTTGAGCTGTACCGCTGCCGGCCAGCCTCCGCGCTCAAACTCATCAACGACGTCGAAAACGACGAGCTCTTCCCGCATCTCCGCCCCTTCATCCACGGCTATGCGCTGTTTGCCGCCGGGCGGGTGGATGAGTCATTGGTGTTTGCGCTGGACTGGCGCGCCGAAGCACGAAAGAACCTGGACCAGTTCGGCGTGGTCACCAGCAGTTACGTTGCTGTCCACGGCCTGCTTTACAGCGGCTACTTCGACGAAGCGGAATACCTCATGAGCAGCGTCTTCGCCATGGGCCGCCCGGGGTTTGTGGTGGACATCCTTTACGACGCCATGCTCCGGCTCGCCGGCCTTCGCCAAGCCACCACCTCTACCACGCCGACGCTCTCCATCGCGTCGCAGGCCCGCTCTGAAATGCCCGACGTCGGACCGTTGCCGGGGATTGGCAAAGGTCCTTACGTCCTGGTCACCACCTCGGACATGCAGCCCACGGCTTTCGACAAGGACGCCAGCAAACTCATCAAACGGCAACTCAAGAGCGGCTACGTCCTCGAGGCGAAGATGACGGCCTTGCTGTGCACGTGTTTGGCTCCGGGGCGCAGGGTCCTGGACCTGCTGCAGAAAGTGCTGAGGGATAGCGGCATCCTGGTCCACGACCAGTTCGTGTCCATTGCTTCCGCCGTTGTGGAGACTGACCACCAGCTCCTCGGATTGCTGCTGAAACACTACGAGCCGGACCAGGATGTGTACCAGGTGGGCATGCTGCTGCGGAGCGCCCTCCGTGGCCACGTTCTTGAAGGGGATACGACATCGGCTGAAGCGTTGGCCACGGCATCCTCGGCCTTCGCTGCCAGGTTCCCCTCAGAGAACGAGCAGCTGTCCTTTAACACCTTCGAGGCCAGTGCCCTGACCGAGCGGGAAATCGAGATCGCCGCGCTGGCCGGGTACCTCTCCAACGTCCAAATAGGGGAGCGTCTACGGATCAGCGCCAGAACGGTGGAAAACCACATCTCCAACGCCCTGAGAAAGACCGGCGCGACGTCACGTACAAGTCTCTTCATCTTGGTTGGGAATACATTTCCGCCACAGTGACTCTGGATAGGCTGGCTGGGTGAACACGCCACCCGCATTGGCCCGCCGGCTCGGTACCTTTGATGCGTCCTTGATCGGCCTCGGCTCCATGATCGGGGCCGGCGTGTTTGCGGCCTTCACGCCAGCAGCCGCGGCTGCTGGCTCGGGGCTGCTCGTGGGACTGGTGGTGGCTGCGTTCGTGGCATTCTGCAACGCGACGTCCTCGGCGCAGCTCGCCACGGCCTACCCGACGTCGGGAGGCACCTACATCTACGGACGGGAGCGACTAGGGCCGTGGCCAGGGTTCCTTGCCGGTTGGGGCTTTGTCATCGGCAAGACGGCCAGTGCTGCGGCCATGGCGATGACCTTCGCTGCCTATGCCGCGCCGCCCGGGTGGGAGAAGCCGATGGCGATTGCCGCCGTCGTACTCCTGACGGCCGTCAACTATCACGGTGTGACGCGGACAGCGGGACTGACGCGCGTGCTGGTCATCGCCGTGTTGCTCGCCCTCGGGATCGCAGTTGCGGCTTGTTGGGGCGGTTCGCCCGATCCGGGCAACATCCTTGGCGACGGGCTGCTCTCGCACGGTTGGTACGGGATCCTGCAGTCGGCCGGGCTGCTGTTCTTTGCGTTCGCAGGGTACGCGCGGATCGCCACCATGGGTGAGGAGGTCGTGGAGCCTCGCCGGACCATTCCGCGAGCCATCACCATTGCCTTGGGTATCACCATCCTCGTGTACGCGGTGATCGCCGTGTCCCTGCTTGCCTCGCTGGGCCCCGACGGAGTGGCGGGAAATCCGACCCCGCTGGCTACCGCCGTCGGAGGTAGCTGGGTCTCGGTGGTGGTGCGCGTCGGCGCCGCTGTTGCTTCGCTCGGGGCATTGCTTGCCCTCGTAGCCGGGCTGGGACGGACGAGCCTGGCAATGGCGCGCCAGCACGACCTGCCGTACGCGCTCGCAGCCGTCCATCCCCGGTACAAGGTTCCGCACCGGGCCGAGGTGACCATCGCCGTCGTGATCTGTGTGGTCATTGCGGTGGCCGATCTCCGTGGGGCCATCGGGTTCTCGTCGTTCGGTGTGCTGCTGTACTACCTGGTGGCCAACGTTGCGGCGTTCACCCAGCCCGCTGAGGACCGGCGTTATCCGAAGGTGCTTCAGGTGTTGGGTGCAGTGGCCTGCGTGGCTTTGGTGGCAACGCTGCCGCCGCTGTCCATTGGACTAGGCGTGCTCATGTTTGCCGTGGGCATCGTGTACCGGCTGGTGCGCTTGCGTGTCCGTGGCGGGCACGGCTCCGCTTTGGGGTAACCAACGGAGCCGTGCCCTATGCTTCCTACGCCTGGTGCGGGTGGGGGTTCCCGCCGGACACCGGGTCTCCCGCCCCGGAAGCACACAGTGAGCCTACGGGCGATTTTTGCGTCTAGGTGTCGTTTTGATTTTTCTAGGTGGTGAAAACGGGCTGACTTCAACCATTTTTGGTTGTCTTTACTGGGCGTGGAGCAAAAGATAGGTGCTCGGACGCGGCGTCTAGGTGGTGGACTTGCGCGCTGCTACTTGGTTCTGCACGCGGTCCATGTAAACCACAAGGCTCGCCACCGTCAGAAGAAGGGCTGAGACTTCCGCCGCTGTGGAGGAGATGTCTTGGAACTCCACCAAGATGTCCGGACCGAGGGTCATGGCGTTGGTGAATGCCGCGAGAGCGAAGACGGCCGCTTTGAGCAGCGGATACCTCACCGCCTTCGTGACCACTACTGCCAGGGGGATAAGGACCCCCAAAATTCCCAGCGACACAACGGCAATGGTCTTGAGGGTCTGCGGATCCAGAATCTTGAGACCCTCCGGTGGGGGAGCGAGCCACAACAAGTTTGCGGAGATCGCGGAGGAGACTGCAACGGTGCAGCCTAGAAGACGGAGTGCCCACGGGAAGATGCGTGTCATCATGCACGAATTCTGGACCCGAAAAATCGGTCTAGGTGTTTGGAATGCGCCTCCCTAGATCCACTCGGCCGAAATTAGGTGGTGATTTGCGAAAATTAGGTGGCGCGCGGGATCGCCTAGGGGTGCCTTCCGCCTGTTGGGCCCGCTGGCAGAATGGAGCATATGACTGCAACCGAAGTTCCCGCCGTCGAACTGCGCATCTCAATCAATGAGACCGAGCCATTGATCTGGCGGCAACTGGTTCTCCCGCAGACCGCCACTCTTGCCGACTTGCACGAAGTGATCCAGGCCGCGTTCGGCTGGAAGAACGCGCACTTGTTCGACTTCCACGGAAAGGGCAAAGACGGAAGGAAGCGAGCCATCGGCATACTCGCCGACGACTCTCCCGAAGGTGCTGAGTCCGCAACGGAGGTTGGGGTGCTTGAGTTGTTTGACCCGACTTCTCCTGGCATGTCGCCCTTTGAATATGTGTACGACTTCGGTGACCACTGGACTCATGAAATTGAAGTTGTCGGCGTGGGTGAGCTCCCAGAGACCACTATTGTGTGCAAGTCGGGCGGGATGCGTGGTCCGGTGGAAGACTCGGGCGGTGTTGGTGGATACTCCAATCTTGTCCGCGTCATAGGAGACACAAAACACCCGGAGTATCAGGACGCCGCTGGTTGGTTGGAATGGGTGACCAGCGAGAAGGCGGAGAACTTCGATCCGACCGCATTCGACCTCAACGCCGTTAACGCTGACCTGGACCGGTTATCTCGACGGATCTGGGCAGAAGCACCTTCGCTGGAGGACATGAACGCGTCCTTGCGCCGATACTTTGGCTACTCCGGGAAGCCAATCCAGATGGACTGGATCTGACGGCTGCAGGATGGCTCAAGCCAGGGATCGTTAAGCGCATGATGACTGAGCTGAACTGGGACAAGGACTGGTACGGGACAGGCCGCAACGAGGTCAACATTCCTCACGTGAGCGACCTTCGCGAGCAACTGCAGCGCTGGAAACTGCTGCGGAAGAACAAGAACAAGTTGCTGCTCACTCCCGTGGGTCGACGGGTGCTCCGCGACCCCGCCGACCTTTGGGACTTTCTGGCAGCCCGTGTAGCGTCGCCGGGTACGCCAGCGGATGAAGTCGTCACGAGGCTTGTGGTCCACTGGGAGCTCACCAATAGCGAGCCGAAATGGGAGAACTTGGATGAAGCAATCCGAGCCGAACTTTCCTTCCACGGTTTCGTTCTCAAGGCCGGGAACGCCGCAATTCCGTTGGACTTGGCCCGGGACATCTACTTCCACGCGCGTCGCCCTCTGGATTGTCTGGCATTGTGGGGTCCTCGAATGTGGAAGAGCATGGATCCCCAGCCCACTGATGCCGGCATGAAGTTCCTGCTGGATGTCCAAGGCCGCTGGGGCAATCCCTAATCGGAGCGCGCCAACTTTCTTAGTATGGGGAGGAGCTCCTTTATTGGGGCGGGCTCGAAGAAGCGCGTATCCACAAGTTCCACTGCAGCAACGGCGTGCGGTGCCAACTCTGCTCCGGAGCTGGTGACTCGCAGTCTCTTTGAGCGGGTATCTGTGGGGTCCACTTCGCGCTCGATAAGACCCTTCGTCACCAAGGTGCGCAGAACCTGCGACGCCATTTTTACATCCGTCCCGGCTTGTTGGGCAACAGCCAGTTGGTTGGGATGCTTGCCCTCTTCATTGAGCCACCACGTACATGCCAGTAGGACAAACTGCACGTGAGTCAGGCCCAAGGGGGCCAGTGCAGCAGCGATCTCGCGCTGCCAGCTAAGGGTGGTATGCCACAGGAGAAATCCGGGACTTTCACCCGGGGTCAGAGGCATCAGCGCCGGGCGAGTTCGACGAGGGCCGCCATGGTTTCCGGCCAGTCTGCAGTAATGCTTGGCCCTATCTCAGGACCGACTTGATCTGCACCTTCGCCGGAGATCTCCATCCTGTACACAACCATGAGGTTACCGTCGTCGAGTTTCTCGATGCGGTGGAAGGTCCGGACCACCAGTCCGTCGATCCGGGCCTCGTCAACGAAGAGTTCATCGACCACAACCTCGGCTATCCGCAACGGGATAGGTTCCTCGCCCGGAGGCGTCATGAGAATGGTGGCGCCGGGTGCGAACGCTCCGTCGATCTCGATCCGTTCAACCCCGGCGTTCCAGGAACCCCAATGCTCCACGTCGGCCCATAGCCGCCAGATGTCCTGGGGTGCCACATTGGTTTCAATACTGTGCTCGTAGTCCCACATGACTGACTCCTTTCAAGATAATCTTTGCAAAGACTATCTGTGCGCAGATTATCTTGTCAACGGGCCTGACCATGCTACGAGGGTTATCGACAATACTGATCCACATCGGCCAACGCTGCTATCCCCGCGGGAAGCCAGGAATCGGCCTAGATGACTTACGCCCGCGCGTGCTTCCGTCGCGGTGCGGACTCACCCGATGCCTCCGCACCGGCCCGTTCCTCAGCCGCAACCGCAGCGCCGGTACCCAAGCCTCGGACCGTCCAGCCGGCCGCCCGCCAGGCCTCAGCGTCAAGAACGTTGCGTGCGTCCAGCACCATCCGCCGTCGTACGAGTGCCCCAACCTCAACCGGCGAAAGCTGCATGTATTCGTTCCACTCCGTGAGTAGCAGAACCACCTCGGCGCCTTCCAGGGCGCGCTTGGTGGAGGCCTCGAAGCGGATCTGCGGGTAGCGGATCCAGGCGTTGTTGATGGCCTTCGGGTCCGTGACGGTCACGTGCGCGCCGGCGGAGGCGAGCTGTGCAGCGACGTCCAGGGCGGGGGAATCGCGGATGTCGTCGGTGTCCGGCTTGAAGGCTGCCCCGAGGATGGTGACAGTCCGGCCGGAGAGGAATCCGCGGCACATTTCGCGGGCCACGTCCACGGCCCGGGAGCGCTGGTTCAGGTTCACGGTGTCCACCAGGGCCATCCACTCATCCACGGACGGCACGCCGAGCTCGCGGGACTGCGCTCGGAAGGAGCGGATGTCCTTGGGCAGGCAGCCGCCGCCGAACCCGAGGCCGGCGTGCAGGTAGCGGTTGCCGATGCGCGGGTCCAGGCCCATGGCTTCGCTGAGTTCGCTGACGTCGGCGCCCGACGCGTCGCACAGCTCGGCCATCGCGTTGATGAAGCTGACCTTCGTGGCCAGGAACGCGTTCGACGCCGACTTGATCAGTTCCGCCGTCGCGAAGTTGCAGACCAACCGCGGGATGCCGGCGGTAATCAGTGGCTCGTACACGGCATCCAGCACGGCGGTCACAGGTGCGCCGGCAGCGGCTCCCTTGCCGCCGGGAACGCCGTAAACCAAGCGGTCGGGCACCAGTGAATCCTTCACGGCCGTGCCCTGCCGCAGGAACTCGGGGTTCCAGCCGAGGAGCACGTCGGACCGCCTGGCCAACACGGCGCGGACGGTTTCCACAGTGCCCACCGGCACGGTGGATTTACCGACGACGGCGGCACCCTTGGCCAGGTGCGGCAGGAGGCTCCGGGTGGCGCTCATCAGGTAGGAGAGGTCCGCGGTGTCCGAGGTCTTGGACTGCGGGGTGCCCACGCAGAGGAAATGGACCTGGGCATCGGCCGCGGCAGAGAAGTCCGTGGTGAACACGAGCCGGCCGGTGGTGCGCCCGTCGCCGAGAAGCTCATCCAAACCGGGTTCATGGAAGGGAGCAAGCGCCTTGTTCAGCTGCTCAACCTTGTGCGAGTCCACGTCGATGCCCACCACGTTATGGCCCATCGAAGCGAGGGTGGCGGCGTGTACTGCGCCGAGGTAACCGCAGCCGATTACGGAGATCTTCATGAGAAAGGTCCTTTGCTTGGTGTCAGTTCAGAGTCAGGGCCGGACGGTACACCGGCGATCACTTCGTTGTAGTGCCGCACCAGGTCGGCGCAGAGCACCGGCCACGTCCGGCCCTGGACCGAAGCGGTAGCTGCCGTAGCGAACGCGCGGCGCTTGGCGTCGTCGCCCATCAGGTCCTGCACGTAACCGCGCAGCTGGGTGAGGTTGCCCGGCTCGTAAAGCCAGCCGGTGCGGGAGTTTTCCACGAGGTCCAAGGGCCCGCCGCGGCCGGTCGCGACAACAGGAACGCCCGATGCCATGGCTTCCTGGATGGTCTGGCAGAAGGTCTCGAACTCGCCGGGATGTACGAAAAGATCAAAGGAGGCAACGGCTTCGGCCAGGGATTCGCCACCGAGGAATCCTGTGAACACAGCGTCCGGGAGTTGCGCTTCGAGCGCTGCCCGCTGCGGTCCGTCACCCACGATCACGAGCTTCGTGTTCGGCAGGCCGTTAAGCACGGCGAGGTCCTCAACCTGCTTCTCTACCGCAAGCCGCCCGACGTAGCCGATGATCCGCTGCCCGTCGGGCGCTACTGAGCTGCGCCACGCCGTCGAACGTTTTGCAGGGTTGAAGCGTGCGGTATCCACACCGCGCCGCCACATGTCCACGCGGAGAATGCCGCGACCGCGCAGCTGGTTGAGCGCGAAGGTCGATGGCACGAGGGTGCGGGTGGCCAGGAGGTGGATGTTGTCCACGCGGTTCCAGGCCCAGTTCTCCAGGAATGGCACGCCGTATCGGGCAGCGTAGCTGGGAACCTCGGTCTGATAGATCGCAACCGTCGGGATGCCGAGTTGGTTGGCGGCCTGCACGGCGCGCCAGCCGAGCACGAACGGCGAGGCGAGATGAACCACGTCGGGGGAGAAATCGGCAAGGATTCGCTTGACCCGATTCACACCACCCAACGCAACCCGCACGTTCGTGTAACCGGCCAGCGGCACAGACGGAAGCCGGTGCACATACGCACCCTTCACGACGCTCGAAACATCAGTGTCCGACGTCGACGGCGCAATCACCATCACCTCATCCCCGCGTTCCTGCAGATGATCCAGCACCCGCAGTATCGAGTGCGTTACCCCGTTCATCAGCGGCAGGAATGATTCGGCGACGATTGCGATCCTCACGCATTCCACGGTGGTCGGGGCGGTTGGCGTTGCGGGTTCGATCGGGTGGCCTGTGGAGGAAGAGTTGGTTAACAGGAGGTTTGTGTTCTTTGTCGGAGCCCCCGCGTAGACTGCCAGCATCCGACGTGCTGGGCGTCGAAAGTTCTGGGGGTCTTGCCATGACTGCTGCTGGGGATCATTCGCGCGCGCTTGTTGCAGGTTGGGATCGCGTACGACGGCGGCGCCTTGGGGCAGCGCGTGTCGTTGCGGGCGGCATGGGGCTGGCCATGTTGTTGGGAACCATGGTTTCGCCGGCGGTGGCGGACGACGTAACCAACGTTGTTCCTGTGGGAGCGCAACCCTCTGCCGTTGCGGTGAATTCGGTGACCAACCGGGCGTACATTGCTACCGGTGATGGTGTGTCCGTCTTGGACGGGTCCACCTCCTCAGGTCTGCTGTACACCGGTGACAGGCCTGTGGATGTAGCCGTGAACTCGGTGACGAACAAGGTGTACGTCAGCGAAATTGGCGGCTCCGTGGCCGTGGTCGATGGCGCAACGCGAGCTGTCACGTCCGTGCCGGTTGGCGCTTCACCGGGTGTCGTTGCGGCGAACGAATCGAACAACAAGATCTACGTTGGCGTTCAATCCGGCATTGCCATCATTGACGGGGCCACGAATGCCGTGAAGACCGTTGCCCTGGCCAACGGCGCACAGGACATTGTGGTGAACTCTGCTACGAGCAAGGCTTACGTGCTCTCGGGCGGGACGCTGAGGGTCCTTGATGCGAGCGGCACCGTGAAGACCACCATCAACATCGGCGCTGGCGGCATCCTTGCTGTGGCAGTGAACGAGGCGAGCAACAAGGTCTACTTCACGACGCTCGGCCGCTACGGCGCCAGCGTGCGTGTGGTTGATGGGATCACGGACGAAGTTACCGGCACCATTCCCTTTGACCAATTCGTGGGGAAAGTCGCCGTTGATCCGACTACCAGCAAGATCTACGTTGCCGCGGACAGCACGTCGCTCGAGGGATACGTCAAGGTGTTCGACGGGCAGACGCTGACGGAGATCGCATCCTATGTGACACCCACACGGATTACAGACCTCGCCGTGAACCCCGGCGCTGATAAGGCCTATGCCCTCATGGGTGGCAGGGGAGTGACCGTTGTGGATGGCGCTTCAGGCAAGGTCTCTGGAGTGTTCACCGGGCAGGATCCCGTTGACGCTGCTGTGAACTCCTCCACGGGGATGGTCTATGTGGCAAACAACGGGAGCGCTTCGGTATCCGTCATCGATGGCTCTGCCGCGGCTCCCGTCAAGAACGACTTCAATGGCGACTCCTTCTCAGATGTCCTGGCACGCGATACGTCCGGTGTTCTTTGGCTATACCCGGGCAACGGCTCGGGTGGCTGGCTGCCGAGGGTCCAGGTGGGGGTCGGTTGGAATGTGATGACTGCGCTGGTCTCACCCGGTGACTTCGACGGGGACTCGCATCCGGACGTCCTGGCTCGCGACTCCTCAGGCGCGTTGTGGTTGTACCCCGGAAATGGTTCCGGCGGCTGGCTCCCACGCTCGCAGGTAGGCGTGGGCTGGAACTCCATGACGGCGATCATCGGTAGCGGCCCCTTCTTCGGCGATGGAAATCCCGACGTCATGGCCCGCGACTCCAGCGGCACTTTGTGGCGGTACCGCGGCGACGGCCGGGGCGGCTGGCTCTCGCGAGTATGGGCGGGTTCGGGCTGGAACGGCATGTCCGAAATTACGGGAGTTGCCGACTTCAACGGCGACGGCGTCTCCGACATCGCTGCCCGCGATTCCTCGGGCGCCCTCTGGCTCTACCCGCCGAACGGCATTGGGGGATGGCTGTCCCGTCAGAGCATCGGGCAGGGCTGGAACAGCATGAACTCGCTTGTTGGACCCGGCGACTTCGACGGTGATGGCCGTGCCGACATACTGTCCCGGAACGCGGCGGGGGAGCTGTGGCTGTACTCCGGAGCCGGGGGCTCCGTGTGGCCGTCGGCCTCGCGCGTGGGCACGGGCTGGAATGGGATGACGGCGATTCTTTAGGGATTCCATTTCCCGTCGTTTTGTAGACACATCAAACGACATGCTTAGTACGGGCCCTATTTTCCGAAGACGATCTGCACCTCCTTCTATGAGCAGTGCACAACTTCGGCCTTCCCGAACCTGATGATGCACATTGCAATGTAGGTTTACTGCATGCCCCGTACAGCCTTTATCTACTGCCGTATCAGCGACGACAAGACTGGTGCCAAGCTCGGCGTTCAGCGTCAGGAGGAAGACTGTCGGGCGCTCGCGGCCGACAAGGGATACGAAGTTATACGCGTGTTCCAAGACAATGACATAAGCGCGTACTCCGGCAAGAACCGTCCGGAATACGCAGCGGTGTTGAAGAGGGTCGCTTCGGGTGAAGTTGATGCCGTGCTTTGCTGGCACCCTGACCGACTTCACAGGCGCCCAGTGGAGTTGGAGGCCTACATAGATGCTTGTCAGGCTGGCGGGGCGCTCACGCACTCGGTGAAGGCGGGGGAGATGGACCTCGCAACGGACTCTGGCCAGCTCGTGGCAAGGATGCTGGGAGCGGCAGCCAGATACGAATCAGACACGAAGGCCACGAGGATTCGTAGGGCTTCAGAGCAGGCCACTTGGGCCGGTAAGTGGACTGGCGGCACCCGTCCATTCGGATGGATTGTTAACGATGGTGTTCCCGAGTTGCATCCCCAGGAGTCGGCGGCACTTGCCGACGCATGCGCCAGAGTCTTACGAGGCGACAGCCTTGGCTCGATAATCCGTGACTTGAATGAGCAAGGGATAACGACCACGAGGGGAAACGAGTGGGGCTACGCACAACTAGCCCAAGCATTGGCGCGGCCCCGTAATGCAGGGCTGGCGGACCTGCATGGGGAAATCGTCGGCACCTCCACGTTCCCAGCCATTATTACCGAGAATGTGTGGCGGGGTGTCTGCGCCATCCTTGATGACCCATCCCGGAGGCGCTCGCAGTCCAACAAGGCCGTTCACCTGCTGGCGGGAATAGCCCAATGCCACTGCGGTGAGTATGTCAGGTCAGCTTCCGTGAAGGGGCGGAATGGTGAAACACACCGGATTTACAGGTGCGCTGTCCGGGGACCTGGACATATCAGCAAGCGGACGGAGTTTGTAGACAAGGTAGTTAACACCGTGATTGTCGGTTTGCGTGCCGCGCAGGAAGCGGCCCGGGGTAGAAATGCTGGCCCCAACCCAGAGGCGGAACGCCTACGGCTGGAAGCCATAGCGTTGCGCAAGCGGCAGGACGAGGCCGCCGTTCAGGCGGCCCTCGGCAATATTCCGATGAAGCAACTGGGCATTATCAACAGCCACATTGATAAGGAGCCTGCGTCGGTAACCGCTGAGATGGTTCGCATCGAGCAGGAGGCGGCCCGCCAGCCTCCGACAGAGGAAGTTCCTCTCGTCTCCATGGATTCCCCTCAGGCTCTTGAATGGCTCGGAATGCACATTGACGACAGACGCGATTACCTCCGCAGCATTTGCAACGTAGTCCTGCTGCCACATGGGAAGGGTTCTACCAAGGTGTTCAACCCGGACACAGTTCAACTGGTCGTCAAGGCTCCCGGGGAAGGCCCGGGGCCGCTGGCTAAGCAAGCAATCGACAGGCTGGCCGCGCAGACGGCAGCGCTCAGGGGCGCTGGCAACGGAATATTTGTTTCCTTCTACATGGACGGGAAGAATGTTTCATTCAGGATCCCCGACGCATACCTTAGCGGTGACATGTCGGCGGATGAGTTGGCTTCCAGTTTGGTGCTTGTGCCCGGCTCAGAGCGCCTAGAAGAGCGCGAGTGACCTTCTGGCCACACGGCCGCTGATGGGCGCTCCTGGACGCTCACGGCAGGGCGGCTATGGGGTACGCGTACTGTGTCTGGGGGCGCTCCTGGACGCTCACGGCAGGGCGGCTATGGGGTACGCGTACTGTGTCTGGGGGTGGGCTTGCGCTTGCGTGCGATAGCCCACGCTGCCGAGGTGACGAAGACTGCTGGCATAAGGAAAATGACCGCAGCGGCGCTCTTGATAGCGCCTGCGCTCACGTACGCAACGCCACCCACTGCCCAGAGCAGCGCTGCGGTGAAGGTCGCGATGACTACCACCGTGCCCCTTACCGAAGGACTGCGGAAAGCGAAGTATGAACTACTTTGTGGGGTACTCGCCGGGTGCTCCTTAAGGGTTCGGTTCTCCGACCCATAACAGCACGGATGAAGCGCTTCCACCAGATGCGGGGCGCACTGGCGACCGCGGACTAAAGCCCGGCTGGGCCATACGCCGGTAAAGAGTAGCTCGGGACATGCCAAGGTCCCGGGCCACCTGAGCAGCTGGTTCCCCGCGTTGATGAGGCGGGCAGCATTCTTGATCTGGCTGTCGGTGTACTTTGCAGTGCGTCCACCTAGATCTTTACAAGCAGCGCGCCGCTTGGCCACGCTGTCATTGATTCGCTCACGTTTGATTTCGAGTTCCATCTGACCGAGCGCGGCCATGACGGTGAAGACCATGGCCCCCATTGGGGTGCTGGTGTCCACGTCACCTCCGCCCAAGTTCAGCACGCGTAGGCCTGCATTCCTGGACTTAGTATCCTCAGCCAGCGTCAGCATGTTAGCGGTGGATCGTCCCAGACGGTCCAGCGTGGTTACAACCAAGGTGTCCCCTTCATGCAACGCCGCCAGCGCCTTATCCAATTCCAGCCGGGAAGTTTTGGCGCCGCTACGCCGTGATCTACATAAAGGTCATCTCGCCGCACACCAGCGGCGATCAAGTCGGCCTCCTGCCTGTCGGTATCTTGTGCCTTCGTTGAAACGCGGGCGTATCCGATCAGCTTGCCAAGGTTGTCTCCTTCGATGTGTCTCATAAGAGTGTTTCGCTACAAAGAAATTAAAAGCAACTTGCGAGACATACAAGTGAGACACATTCATTGTCGTTCCTCGTGCCCAATGTGTCTCATAACCGAAGTGTCTCAAAACTCTTGGCTTGTGAGACGGCGGTCAGCGCATGCAACCATTGGCGCATGCCCGAAAAGTATTCACCCCCTGTCTTTAATCAGAAAACCTTTAACTGTCCCCGATGCGGCGCTTTCGCCGCTCAAGATTGGCGCCGACTGTTCTACTGGGATGCCAATGGCAACAACCAGCTTGCTCACGATCACGGCTTTGCTGACCAATTGCAGGGCACCCCCGAAGGCGTGTACTACGAGGGGTGGCCATGGGTGGCAAGCATGTGTGCCGGATGCGACGACATGGCGCTTTGGATAGACGAGCGTCTCGTCTTCCCAACAACCGACGCCCTGGCCGACGAAGTGCCAGAGCCGAACCCCGACATGCCTGTGCGGGTGATTGGGCTGTATCGGGAAGCCGCTGCCGTGCTGCCGCACTCCCGGCGGGCTGCGGCTGCGCTATGCCGAGCGGCGCTAGAGGCGTTGGCAAAGCACCTGACACAAGACCTCGACTCGGCGTCAAACTGGACGGCAGGCTCCATAATCTGAGCCAGCGCGTGGCCAATGAAACGGCGCTCATCCTGCAAGTAATCCGTCACGTAGGTAACACGGCTCTTCACCGTGAGAGGGATGGCGACGAGTCCGTCGTCATCTACCTGGATGATTCGGACAACGACATTGCCAGCATGTTCTTCGTCGCCATTAACGACCTAGCGCATGAGTTGATCACCCGTCCAGCACAGATCAGAGCCGCCTATGCCAAGCTGCCAGCCACGGTTCGGGCAGACTTCGAACGGAAGTCCGGGATACAACCGACACCATAGGGGTGGGGGTGACCCCCGAACGGCCCGAGGCCTTTCCCCGGTGGTCATAGCGCCTTTTCCTGTGTACGGATTGGAAAGTCGGCGGAACTCCCCAGTTCCGCACCACTGCTGGTATGCGGCCCCATGGCACGGGTAAATTCTGGTTACATTTATGGGCTGGCGGTCATGAGCGGAACAGCTTTGATGGGGCGGGGAATGAGGCGGGCCCAAAGTCTTGATCCACGGGCTGGCCGTCCAGCCCATAGGCGAATGGTTCGCCGCCGGGGAGACCGCGTCCCACTGGTAGCCCATGCAAGATCGCCCGTTCCCTGGTCTCCGATCTCATCTGCGGAAGCATGAGGAGGTCGCGCAGGACCGCGTCAGGGTTCTGGATGGCCCGCTTATGCTCAAGCTCGCTATTGCGACGCTGAGTCATCGGCATCAAGTGATCCGGTCGGACGCAAAGGGAGTTCGCGCAGACGTGATCAAGCGTCAGCTTGGACCGGTGGCCACCAATGAAGATGCCGTAGGAATACCTGTGGGCGAGCCAATCATGGTTGTCTATGCTGATCAGACCGTAGCCCGGACGAGGGGCACCACTCGGGTGGGGTTCTTCCTTATTTCGACGACCCGTCCACGGCCAGCATCCAAAGAGGCCGTCCAGCCCTTCGCGGCTGGGCGAGATTCTCCGACGAACCTATCCAGTGTTCGTGCCATGGCTTCAGCGGTGCGTAAGGGTTCGTTCAGCAGGAGGGGTTCATGCATTCGGCAGTGGCCTTGGCGCGAGTGGCCCTTTGCGAGACGTGCTCCACAACCTGCTGCTTGGCATTCAGGCTTCTTCCGCTGTGCCTTGCGGTAGTGCATCTCGCATAGACCGTTGGCATAGTGGGGGCGAGGTGCGACGTGTCGCTTGAGGGTGCTCATGCAAACGACACAGCTCCGCCCGAATTTGGCCTTGGGCCCGCCATGATGCCGCCTAATTTCCGTCCTATATAACTACGACATCCGATCCTACCGTCATGCGTACTGCCCTATGAAACCGGGCATTCCCAGAGGCTATACCCGTTTTTGGCACATGATGAGCTAGGGCGTAAACGGTGGTCGGTTGGGTTGTTGCTGGCGTGGGCCTCGTAGCCCCAGCGGCGAGGCCCTTCTACCAGTGTTCGTGTGTAGCGGCTGGGACCATGAAGTGCCGCCATGCGGGATCAACTCCTGGTCCCCCCGTAGGGACCACTTGACCGTCATACTCCCAGCGGTCGTTTGGTGGCTCCTTGGCACCGACGGCAAACACCCATCCCGATGCTGTTCGCCGCCATGCCCACCACTGCTGTCCATCTGCGGACGTGTGCATGGTAATCACTGCCCCTTGCGGGAGTCCCTTCTGGGTGAACGAGTCCTCACCGAGGACGTCAAGCATGTCGGCTCGATACCTGCCGGAGTTGCGGTAGTGCCCGGCATGGCACATATGCAGGTAGTCGAGTGCGGCTTTGGTCTCCTTGAACTCCCGTTGATCAAGCCTCTTCCCGGCTTCGTCAACGCCGTCGAGACCGGCGTTATCGATGAGTTTCTGTTTCTCGTCAGCGAGCCGCTGCTGGCGAGCAGCTTCGGTGAATCGGCCTTCATCGAAGCTGGCTATGGCTTCCCTTACAGAGGAAGCCCGCGCCATATTGAACCGTGTTGATGGTCTTACCTCTGACAGTCTCCGGACGCTCAGGCCAGCTCTAACGGCTAGCCCGATGATAGGTTTACGCAGCTTCGTTCCAGGGGGAACGGTGACTCGCATATGTGTCACCGCTGACTCATATGCGGCGTACAGAGTGAGGCTATACATAAACGGCAGAAACACTGCCGTCATTCCAATAGGTAGTAGGAACTTTCTCAGCTCGCCCAAGAAATCGATCTTTGACCATTGAGCAGTGATCTCCACGGCGCTGCGAACAACCACCAGCAAGACGAGTAGGCCGATGAGAACGTCTAGTAGCTTACCGACTGGACCGTATTCGGGTTTGGTCCTCGCGACGGCCAAGAGAATCCCGAGGAGAATGAATCCTCCCTGAAGGAATACTTCCCCTAGAAGCGGGAAGGGGTAAAGGTCGACCACAGATTGGACTACGACTGGTGCTGCCAAGGCACCGAGCGCGAGCTTGCGGAAGTAACCGGCTTCCTTCATGGCCTGTGGCAGGCGGAAGAAGTTGACGACGGCAGTGGTCAAGAACCAAACGATGGTTGGGGTGATGAGCTTTGGGTCCCATACCCCAACACCGATAATTGCGGTTATTACACCCCCGGTGTAAAGAACCAGAAGCATGAAGGGCACAAGGATGCGGTGATTGAAGAAAGCTCGGAAAATGTCGGGAACCGACCGTCTGGAGGCCGGGACCAGTAAGACTGCAAGTATGAAGAGGCCGAGCCAGATGGCGAGCGCCCATTCCCTGTTGTTGACTTCCACGACCACAGCCTAGTTGTTCGCGATAGTCATGGGCGCGCGGTACCAGCATCAGAACCAGACGGCCCAGATGCTGGCCAATGTGGCAGAGATGATGCCAAGGAACACGAAGCGGAGATCATTTTTCCACTGTTTGTACCTGGAGAGGCTGACAGCACCGGGGCTGACGTAACCCATTTTTTGGTCGCTTTCACTGTAGGGCTTCCCCCATGGGTCATTCTTGGCCAACTCTGCCAATTGCCACTCGTCCACTTCATGAAGCTCCCACACCCGGCAGTCGTCGTCAGTTCCCGCCAACCGCCGATCGCGGGTGGCTCGAAGTCCCGCTTGATGCTTGGTGCGATGCTCATGCTTAATTGCTGGAAGTCGCGCATCCTTATACTGCTTGAAAAAGCGGTTGAGTCCGATCATGGGGAAAACCCCGCTTGCGATGTACAAAATAGTTTGGCCGATGTTGGGCATGTCCAGTTCCACAAGCCAAACCGTAATCGGCCAAGGCCCAGACGCTGAAATCTGGGGAACGCGGTTCAGCCGCCAGCGAAGGGAAGGCTAATTGGCATATTGGTGGCCACGGCTCTCGTAATCGGGGGTGCTGTGGCATGCCAGGCAATCCGGGCAGCAAGCCCGGAGTACCAGTGCGACCAAGGCAACACGGTTTGGGTCGAGGGCGACGGTGTCGACAAACCCTACTGCTCCATCTTGACTCCTAACAAGCCGCGACGCTGAAGTCGCGTCAGCGTGTGGGAGTGCTGGAAAGAGCGTGAACGATGAAGTTCACAGAGTTGATGTCGCAACCGCGCGGAGGACGCTGGTCCTCCGTTTATGTGGTGGCATCTTCGGGACTGCGGGACTGAATGCCGTCGGCGCTAAACGACACATAAGAACCGTCCGATGCCTCCAGCCGTACTGACCGCTGATGCGCCTTTGCGAGTTTCTCCAAAGCCCTGAGTGTGGAGCCGCTTACTGTGCCGGCATTTGGCTGGAATACGATCTTTACGCCGTCGACAGTGGAAGAGATGTCAGCGCCAACGATTTTCAACTCCGGCGTCAACCTCTCCAAGAGGTCGTTTTCGAGATTGTCGCTGGCAATGACAGCGGCTTCAGGTCGCCTACGTCCTGAAGTTTCAATAAGCTTCTGCATCCGGACTACGTCTCGCTGGAGGGACCGAACGGTCGTTAGGACTTCGTCAAGCAGGTCAGCTTCTTTGCGCGGTGGTTGGGGTGCTGCTTCCGGCTTCAGCAGGGTGACCGCTTGCTCAAATTGCGGCCAGTGCTTCTCGAAGAGTACTTCGACGGTCCCGTCGCTCAGGGAATCGTCCAAAGCGCCATTCAACGTCCGTACTAGGCTCAGCACGGCTTTGCTGTCGGTCGCCTCTGTATTCTGAAACTGCTTGATAGGGCCGCTGACATCACTGTCGGTGAGCCCCACCAACAGGGGGGCGACCTTCGAGTCGCTCACCACCTTGCCCAGAGCTCCCGCCTCGAAGTTGATCCAAGGTGAATTTTGATTTGTCGGTGTGACGACGACGATGCCGTAGCTCGAGTCTTCGAGCTGCTTCGCGATCTTGTTTAGGCCGCGGTCGCCTTTGCCTATGTCTTCGGAAGACACGAATGGTTCGATTTTGTTGTCAAGGACTAAGGGAAGCCAGTTTCGGAGGGCCAGAGCCACTGTATGGGACTGCTTACCGGACCAACTAATGAATACCTGCAACAAACGCTCCCTCGTCAAGTACCGCGCGGTCGGGACGACGTAGTGCGGTAGAAACATTATCGCCGGTAAACCAGCGGCACCGAACACGCTCTGCACCTGACGAGATGAGGTGTGCATGAAAGTATTCGGGACTTCCCGACATGTGAGCGACTCGGAGTCAAACAGTGTGGTAGCCACCCCGCGCCCGCTTCAAATCCTTCCTCAGCCCGCGGTTATCCGCCCGCAACTCCAGGTTGTCCTCGGTGAGTCCACGGTTGTCCTCCACGAGCCCGCGATTCGTAGCTTCCAACTCCAGCACCAGCTTCACTCCGGCCAGGTTGAGTCCCTCGTCCAGGAGTACTCCGATCCGTCGCAAGGTCACCAGGTTCCGTTCGCTGTAGCGCCGCGTGCCGCCGTCGGTCCTTTCGGGAGTGAGCAGCCCTTTGCGCTCATAGAGGCGGATGTTCTGCTGACCCATGCCCACTAGTTCGGCCGCAACGGAGATGGCGTAGACCCCCAGGTCGTCCCTCGAAGCAGCCGCGCCGGAGCCGCCGCCCGGCGCCGAACCAGCCAAGCCGCCGTCGTGCGCTTCTGCCGAGAAACCTGCCACGAAACCACTCCCAGAAATCTTCCAAAAACCCACTTGCAGCCCTCGTAGCTGAGTGCTATAAAAAATCTATACCAGCCACTACAGATCAGGAAGGCTGGCACCACAACAAAATCAGCATCAAGATCCAAAGGAGTGAGAACCACATGCTGATGCGCACTGACCCGTTCCGCGAATTCGACCGGCTCGCCCAACAGGTTTTTGGCACAACAGCACGGCCTGCTGGCATGCCGATGGATGCCTGGCAGGACGGCGAGGAATTCATTGTTGCTCTCGACCTGCCCGGAGTAAGCCCCGAGTCGATTGAGCTGGACGTGGAACGCAACGTCCTCACGGTCAAGGCGGAGCGGAAGTCGCCCGCCGGAGAAAACACGGAAATGATCGCCGCAGAACGGCCCCAAGGTGTCTTCAGCAGGCAGCTAATCCTCGGCGACACCCTGGACACGGACGGCGTCAACGCCAGCTACGACGCAGGCGTCCTGACCCTCCGCATCCCCGTCGCCGAAAAGGCCAAGCCGCGACGCATCGAGATCAGCTCCACCGGACAACGCCGGGAGATCAACGCCTGATAGTTCGCTTCGCGAAGGCCATGCAGCCAACGCGAGCGTGCAAGCGGGAGCGCATCCGACCGGCCGCATCGGAGAAAAGGGCGCAGGCTTCGCGCCACGCCATAGCGCTTGTTGCGCAGAGGAAGCACGGCCACCGACGTTGCCTCCCGAAAGGATGGCCCCCGGCCCTGACACGTTCAGTCCGCCGGGGACCATCTCCCAGCCAACCGCACGTCCCCCGGGAACCGGCCTTGGGAAATGAACCTGATTACTACGCGATCCTCGGTGTTGCGCCAACCGCGTCGGCACGCGAAATCGCCCGCGCCTACCGCGCCTTGCTGCGGCAACACCACCCGGACACACGCCAAAAGACGCACGACGGCGGTGCCTCCGAGGCACTCGACCTCCAGCAGTTGCACGCCGTCATGCAGGCGTACGTCGTTTTGTCGGACCCAGTAAAGCGGGCGGCTTACGACCGGGGTCGCACGCGCGCGGCCGGCACGCCCGTCAGCGTTCGGGTCCATCGAACGACGGCGGTGCCCGCACCTGGGCGGCAGCAGCAACCCCTCAGCTTCGGTCCTACCCGCTGGACACCACTCCGCCGTACACATCCAAGGAGACCCACATGAGCGCCTGGCGTTCCTACGACAGCCACTTGATGCCCGCGTTCTACGAGCGGTTTGAGGAACGCTGGGGCAAAGGGACCGCGCCGTTCCTGGACCCCGAAGTGCACGAACAACCCATGCCCCGCGCCCAGTGGATCAACGTGGACACGGGTGCCGCGGTGGCCGTTGTTCCCATCTGGACGGACGATCCGGAGCATCGTTCCTTCGGGGTCTTCTACCTCCCGCCAGCGGGGGACATCTGGATCCTCCGGCCGGGGCCAACCACGTTCATGGAGCCCGGCAGCGGTTCATCGCGCGACCAGGTCTCCCTGCGCAACGATGCGTTCAAGAAGGCCGTTAACCATGCCAAGGAGTTCATCTACGGGCCGCAGCCGTGAGGGGCGCCGCCGCCGAGCGACCGCCTCTGGGCCGATGGACGGCGAATCCGGGCGGATCGAAAGGCAGTCAAGGCGCAGTGGGCTACGGCCGGCGTACCAGGCGATAGAGGGCTGCTGCGGCGACGCCGCCGGCAATGGGGGCAACGACGAAAACCCAAAGCTGACCGACTGCCCAGCCGTCCGCCCAGAGGGCCGTTGCAATGGAACGTGCCGGGTTTACCGACGTATTCGTTACAGGGATGCTGATGAGGTGAATAAGAGTCAGGGTTAAGCCGATGGCCAAGGCCGCGAATCCTGGCGTTGCCCGCTTCTCCGTGACACCAAGAATGATCAGAACGAAAACCGCGGTCAAAACGAATTCGATGACCAGTGCCGAACCAACCCCGAATCCAGCAGGGGAGTGATCACCGAAACCGTTCGATGCGAATCCGCTGGCACGTGCGGCCGCAAAGAAGCCCTCGGGGCCACCGGTTGCAATCGCGGCCAGCACGCTTGATGCCGCAGCGGCGCCGGCTATCTGGGCAACCACGTAGGCCGGGATGTTCTTTGCGGGGAAACGCCCTGCAACAGCCATGCCGATGGTAACTGCCGGATTGAAGTGCCCACCTGAAATATGTCCGAAGGCGTACGCCCCCGCCACGACGGTAAGTCCGAAGGCCAGCGATACTCCGAGGAATCCGACGCCCAGGGTGTTTGACTTGTCCGGGAAATTCGCCGCGAACAAAGCCGTGCCCACGCCACCAAACACCAGGATGAATGTTCCGATGGCCTCGGCGCCCAGTTTGGCAGCCAAGGTTGGCGCGGGTTCCAGGTCGTGCCGATGTGGAAGTGTTGTGGTTTTTTGGCTGACCATATTGGTCCTTTCAAACTGAAGGGCTATGTATCGCTTCGAGAGCAACCACGAAGGTGGTGGCGGAGTTGCCGGAGGTAGTGGCTGCGCTACTGCTGGGGGGTGTCTTCCGCAGGACCGGCTTCTTCCTCTTCGTCGTCGATACGTGACACGAAGTCCGAGGCCGCACCCTGAACCAGGTCAACCTGGCTGGCGAACTTGCCGTCTGTCTTTTCGTCCACGAAATCGCCGACTTTTTCGATGCCGTCCTGGATGGCTTCTTCGTTGCCCGCGATAAGGTCCTGGGCCTTGCCCTGCAAATCTTCAAAAAGTCCCATGGGGTGTCTCTTTTCTCTGCCATTGCTCGTAAAGGGGCGGAGTTGCCCCAGCAGATAAGTCCGGTGGGGACGGGATTCGTGACGCGCTCCGACAACGATTTCGGGCTTTCATCAAGCTGTGAATGTCCCGCAGGTCGGAGAGCACTGTCCTGCAACTCGGACACACAGCCAGATGGCTCTCAGCGCGGTTCCGTTCGGAGGACCCGATGGTCTCCCTGGCGAGCCTTGCGAGTAGCCGACGGGCCTTGGCACATTTGTCTGATTCGGCAGCCCGCACATGCTGCTGCAGATAGGCGACCCGTAGTCCCTCCCGTGCCCGGATGAGCAACGAGGCAACCGCGTTTGGACTCACTCCTAGCCTTACAGCAACCTCAGCGTGACGCATGTCCTGCAGATCGATGCATTTCAGGACTGTTTGCCAACGCGCCGGAAGAGACCGCAGCGCTTGCATCAGCATGATGGAGTCTTCTTTCACCGTGGATTGTTCCGCATGCGGATGAATGGGTTCCAGCGCCCGGTCGTGCTCCAGAGCCTTGGCGCGACGGGCCAGTTGGTTTCGGCGATGGGCCATGCGGCGGGTAACGGTCAGGACGTAGGACTTGAAATGCTCCCGTGGTCCCGTCCCGGCCGCGAGGGCCCGGAAGATCTCCAGGAAGGCCTCGGCGACGACGTCTTCGGCATCACTTCTATTGTCGGTTTCCTTGAGGGCCACGAATGCGACCGCTTTTCGATGTCGACCGTACAGTCCATCGAAAGCCGCTGGGTCTCCGTTACGAACAAGCTCCATGAGTTCCTTGTCATCGAGCGCCGCGTAGCGGGAGAGTGCAGGCGGGACCTGTGCGAGCATGGCATTTCTTTCAGGATGGGGAAGGCAGTGGCCCCAAAACTAGGGCTGGCGTGATTGAATGCACGGCAAACGCAGGAAAAACCGGAAAGTGCTCCATCGATGCAGGATTTCGATCTGGACGAGCGCGATTTGCGCTTGTTGCATGCCCTCCAAGTGAGACCAAGGGCTTCGTGGACGTCGCTGGCGCCTATCGTGGGCGCGGACGCAGTGACCCTGGCCCGGCGGTGGACCGCTTTGCAGGAGGACGGCCTGGCGTGGATGACTTCCTATATTGGGGCCGGTACGAGGTTCGTTGGCGCCATCGTGGAAGTGGACTGCAAACCAGCTGCTCTCCCGGCCATCGTCGAGGACCTTGCCAGGGTCCATGAAGTGATCAGCATCGACCAGACAGCCGGTGGCCGCGACCTTGTTATCACCGTGCTCTGCCGCAGTGATCCTGAACTTTCAGCGTTCCTTGTTGACCGGATCCCTGCGGTGCCAGGCATCCGGGGCACGCGCACGCATCGAGTCATCACGTTGGTTACAGACGCACAACGCTGGCGACTGCGTGCGTTGGGCGAGGAGGAGGTGAAAACCTTGGAACGGGCCGCTCCACTGGTGAGTCCTGCGCCGTCTGCCTTACCCACAGATGTGGAAGAGAAGCTGATCCGCATGCTCTTGGTCGATGGCCGGGCTTCGGTTGCAGACATCGCTCAGTGGTTGAACATTTCACCTGCCCGGGCGAAGAATGCCTTGTCGAACGTGTTGGGCCACCAGAGGGTTGTTGTACGGTTGGAGGTTGCAAGGACCTTCACACCTTGGCCCATTAGCGTTTGGTATTTCATGCGCGTCCCAACCACCAAGGTTGAGTCTGTCGCGGTCAGCCTTGCTGGCCTGGACGAAGTCCGCTTGGTTGTTACGACCGGTGGCCTCTACTCGTTGGTGATGTCGGTGTGGTTGAGGCGGGTGGAAGACATGACACGGTTGGAAAAGCAGCTGGGTCAACGGTTTCCCGACGTCGAGATTGTCGACCGATCCATTGTTCTTCGCACTCCCAAGCATGTGGGCAAGAGGCTCGCCCCTGACGGTAGACGGATCGTCTAGGGGCGAAGCTTTGGTTTTTCCGGAGATGCCTCAAGAGGCGCAGACCATTGCTTACTGTCCTGCCCAACGACGCACCGTGCTATTGCCGAGGCCAACCAGGACGGCAGTCCACCAGCAGCTCTGGGACACAGCTGCAGCTATCATGATCCGGACCCGCAGCCGCCGGCCCAGTCCTCCAAATCGTGTCTGGGCAGGAAGGGACAACAACCTTTGCATGGCCGGACTGACGCCCAGGCCGTTCAGCATGAGCACCAGAACGCTCACAAGTTTGACGCACGTCGCCGGACTGCCAAGGTCTGGTACCGAAGCCGACCACGCTGCAAAGCAGATCAACCCCAGCGGCAGCCTGCGTGTCCGCGGCAAGGCGTGCCGGCCGCTTGCCGTAGTCAACAGCCTTCGTCCCATGGAAAGTCCGTGAAATCGGCACGCTGGATGGTGTTGGCTGCTTCCACCACACGGGTGTTGAAGGAGTGGTTCGAGTCGAGCATGTGGGGAGCTTTCGGTTCGCCTGCGGATGGCGAACGCCTGCGCCCACCTCCGCACAAGTGGTCAAACAGCAATATCGTGACGTCGGAACTAAGTCGGAGCTAATCCGTCGCTGCTGCCGGATGCCGGCTAAGCGCATTGGGTGCGTAGCGAACGTTTCGGACGGGGCATCAGTCTGCGCCCGGCCAGGCATCCCTCAACTCCTCCGGCAGTTCCTCCACATACACCGTCTGCGGTGGCTCGAAGTAGATCACCAGCACCTTCTCACCCACTGGGTACACGCTGGTCTTGTCGAAGGGGCGGGCAAAGAAGGCGGAGGTACCTCCCAAGTAGGGAAGCATGACCTCGCCCAAGGTGTCCGGCCCGATGGCTCCCGTGACCCGGCCGATCTTGCCTGTGAGGCTGCGGTTCACCTCTTTATGCACCGGGCTCGTTGGCGGGAGCCGCGGCCGGTGCCGCAGCCGGGCGGGCAGGGGACTTCCCAGGCGCTGGCCGCGAGGGTGCTTCCTTGCCGCGCAACGCCGCAGCCAACGACGGCAGGAAGCTGCCCACCTGGGACAAGATCCCGCCCACCATGCTGTTCAGGCCGTCGCCGCCGTTGAGCACCGTGAGCTGCCCAATGCGTGAGAAGGGCTCGGCCGCCGCGGACACAATGGCTGGCATGTTCTCGGCGATCTGCTGCGAAATGACCGCATCCTGGTTCGATTCCAAGGCCTCGCCGCGGGCCTTGATACCCTCGGCTTCCGCCAAAGCCTTGGCTTTCACAGCCGAGGCCGCAGCGTTGCCGCGTGCCGTCGTCGCGGCGGCTTCAGCTTCACCGGTCACGCGTGTGGCACCGGCCATGGCGGCGGCGGCACCGGCGTTGGCTTGGGCTTCGAGTTCCACGCGTCGGGCGTTGGCCTGTGCTTCCAGTTCGGTTCGCTTGGCCAAGGCTTCTGCGGCGCTGATGTCCGCGGCTTTCTTGGCTTCGGCCTCCGTCCGCTGGGCGTAGGCCTTGGCATCGGCGGGCTTTCGGACGGTGGTTTGGAGTTTCTGTTCCTCACGGTCGGCCTCAAGCTTGGCAACCTGGGTTTCCTGCACCACCACCTCCTGGCGGGCTGTCGCGTCAGCCAGCGGCCCTGCCTGCGCTGCATTTGCACGGGCCTGCTCGGCGTTGGCCTGGGCCGCAGACTGCTGGATGGAGGAGCGGCTCTGCGCATCGGCGATGAGTGCGGCTGCTTCCGCTTCCTTTTCCGCGGCCTCCCGGTTCCTTGTGGCTTCGGCGATCCGGGCTTCCATCTTCACCTGCGCAATGTGCGGCTTGGCCAGGTTCTGAATGTAGCCGGTGGGGTCCTGAAGGTCCTTGATCTGCAACGAATCAACCACAAGGCCGAGCTTCTCCATCTCCACGCCGCTGGCACTGCGGACCTGAGAGGCGAGCTTGTCGCGTTCCCGGATAATCTCCTCCACGGTCATGCTGCCAATGATCGAGCGCAGGTGCCCTTCAAATACGTTGTACACCTGGCTCTCCATCTTGGGTTGCTGCCCCAGGAATCGGCGCGCAGCGTTGGCGATGAACGGGGGAGCGTCGCCGATCTTGTAGATCACCACTCCGTCCACGATCACCTGGATGCCTTGCGACGTGACACAGGAGACCTTGAGTTCGGTTTCGTTGAGCGTCAGGGCCAGGGGACGCACGGTCTGGAGTCCAGGAATCACCAGCGCTCCCTTGCCGGTGACGATCTTGAAGTCCATGCCGTCAGTGTTCTCCAGTGTTCCTCGCGTGAGGCCGGAGATGATCAGCGCCTCGTTCGGTTCCGCCACTTTCCACATGGCCTTCGTGGCGAGCCACACGAATCCGATGGCTACAACCACGCCAACGATCAAGGCAATGAGCGGGAAAAATGCTGAGAGGTCGTTCATGGACCCTGTCCCTTTCCAAAGAAACACTTAGCCGGAAGCCACAAGTGGTTGCTCGTGTACACAGTCTGGTTCCGGGGGAACAGGTAGTCCAGCAATTTTGTGCATCGGTTGTAGCGCTCGGAACAGGCGAGAGGGCATAAGAAGGCTGGTGCAACCTGGAGAGTATCCGTAGGTGGTTGCACCAGCTGCTAGTACGACTTTCAGTAGTTAGTTGTGACACCTATCCATTGGCCGCTCCTAGTTCCCGGCTTCGATGATTTTCCGGGCTTGCGAAGTCTGTGAAAACACCTCCAATTTTACGGCCGGACCACGGAAAAAGCTCCGGAGTTGGCGGCATTACCGGGAGTCTGCCGGGGGACTGGAGCCCTCCGTGGCACGATAGATCACGATGAAACTGCGCGCTGATCAGACCGGAAACCGTGGCCTCCCCATGCCTCTTTGGCTGCAGGGTGGTCTGGAAGCGGCTCAGGCGGCGTTCATTTCAGCCATCGTTGTGGTGTTGCCCCTGGTGGGGGTCTGGGCCACGGACGGATTCCAGAACCGCAACGTGGATGCGTTGGCCCGTCTGGCCGGCCAGGCATGGCTGCTGATCCACGGGGTTCCGCTGCATCTTGCGCAGGTCAATCTGGGCACCGCGGGGCAGCCGGGTTCGGGGTCCTTGTCCTTGATTCCCCTCGGCCTGACCCTCATTCCGTTCCTGCTGGCGTGGCGTGCCGGACGTCGCCTGGCCCGGGCCTCTTATACGGACCAGTTGTGGCAGGCGTTCCTCGGCGCATGGCTGGTTTACGCAGCCTTCGGCGCTGCAACCGGGTTCGTATGCCGGACCTCGGACGTGGTCATCAACCTGTGGTTCGCCATGTCCATCCCGCTGATCTCCTTCGGCCTGGGCCTGGTGGTGGGCGCGCGACGCGAGGCCGGTTCCTGGAGCCGCCTGATCGGCGTGGATGCCGTCAAATGGCTTGCCAAGACCAGCCAACATTCGCGCTGGGCCGGCTCCTACGTGGGCTCCGCGTTGAAGGCAGGCTTCGTGGCCACCATGGCCGCAGTCGCGCTCGCCGCTGTGCTCCTGGCCGTGGATATCGTGTGGCATTGGACGGACATCATCGCCGTCTATGAAGGCCTGAAGGCGGGTGCCCTGGGCGGCGCAGTCCTTACGATCGCGCAGCTCGGTTTCCTGCCGAACCTGGTCATTTTCACACTCGCGTGGTCCTCCGGCGCGGGCTTCTCACTCGGCGTCGGCTCCACCGCGGGACCGCTGGGAACCGCCGTCGGGCCTTTGCCTGCTGTCCCCATCTTCGGTGGGCTGCCCGCCGGACAACTCGACCTTGGCGGCATGGCCCTCGCGCTGCCGGTCGTGGCGGGGATCGTGGCTGGTTGGTGGTTCCTGCGGGAAGGCGAGAACCATTTTGACGAGTGGCTCTCCATCAAGATCAAGGCCCGCTGGTTTACGGCGGCGGTGTCCACGCTGTTCCTCGGAGCCTTCATCGGCGCCGTCGCGGGCCTGCTGAGCGCGGGTCTTGCGTGGATCGCCCGCGGTTCGGCCGGTATCGGCCGCCTGACGGACATTGGCCCCCACCCGCTATGGACGGCAGTGTGGGTGGCTGCCGAGGTGGGTATCGGCGTCGTTATCGGTTACGCAGTGGGGCCGTGGCTGGAACGCAGCCAGAAGCTCCGCGAGGCGAACCTGGACGAAAAAGCGTACGACGACGAACACGCCTAAGCCTGTCGGCGGCCGCTTGGGTGGGGGTGCCTAGCGCAACGGCCCGGGCATCGAGTTTTCCAGGTCCGCGAGGCACTGCGACTTTGCCGTCTCAGTCAAAGCCGACCGCGCACAATCCTGGTACGTACTCACCTGCCTGAAGAAGAGCGACGTTGTGAGGATCAGCAGGCACATGATCGCCGAGACCACCAAGCCGGAGATGGTTCCGAACAGCACGATCTTGGAGTGCTTGTACTTCACGGCCCGGACAAGGACCACAATTCCCAACGCCACGCTGGCCACGGTGAGGATGGCGCTGAGCCACACGTAGTTCACGTTCAGGGAGAAGACGAAGAACGATCCCAAGGCCGACAAAAGGAACGCACGGAACAGCACCTGCGTCCGCCCAAATGCGGACTTTTCCGCCTCGGCGCGGGACTTGGGACTCTGCCGGGGATCGACGTCGGGATTCATGTTTTCCAGCCTACGCGAGCCGCCCATAAGCTAGTGCAATGCGCATTGTTGTCCTCGTGTCCGGTACTGGTTCAAATCTGCAGGCTGTCATTGACGCCGTGAAGTCGGGTGAACTGGATGTGGAGATCGCCGCGGTGGGCGCGGACCGGCCGGACACCTACGGGGTTGAGCGCTCGGACGAGGCAGGCATCGAGACCTTCGTGGTCAACTTCAATTCGTTCGAAACCCGTGCCGAATGGGATGCGGCGTTGCGGGACAAAGTGCTCTCCTACAGCCCGGACGTGGTGGTTTCCTCGGGGTTCATGCGCATTGTCAGCGCGGACTTCATCGATGCTTTTGGCGGCAAGTACGTCAACACCCACCCCGCGCTGTTGCCTTCCTTCCCCGGTGCCCATGGTGTCCGCGACGCCATGGCGTACGGCGTGAAGGTCACCGGCTGCACCGTCCATTGGGCCGACGCCGGAGTGGACACGGGGCCGATCATCGCCCAGGAAGCCGTAGACATTGAGCCGGCTGACACCGAGGAAACCCTGCACGAGCGCATCAAGGTAGTTGAGCGCCGGCTCCTGGTCCAAACCCTGGCCAACCTCGCCGCCGCGCCCAACTAGGGGACAGTAAACGTCGCACTGAGGGCTCAGAGGAACGTTTGCTGTCCCCTAGTTGGGCGATCGGGCCAGGAGCCTGTGGATAACGTCACGCGCCGGTAGTCATTTTGCCAGCATGGGCTCATGAAGATCCCACGGCCGCTACCGGCAAACCTGGCTTCCAACCCCTTCACCAGGCAGGAAGCGCTCGACGCCGGTGTCACAGTGGGGCGTTTACGTTACCGGGATCTGGACTCGCCAAGCCGTCAAATCTTCATTCCCCGATCCGCTGACGAGCGTCCACTGGCGGAGCGTACCCGGCCGTTGACCCTTGTCACACCATTTTCGGCAGCCTCGCACGCAACAGCGTTCCTGCTCTGGGAGTTTCCGGGATTCCTGCCCGGAAGCCATATGCCCGGGATCCACATTTCGCGGCCTGACACGATGGGAAGGGTACGGAGGCGGGGCGTCATCGCCCACAGGGGACAGTTTTTCGAGGACGAGATCACCACTCTGAATGGCTTGTACATCACTACGCGTGCCCGTACGTGGCTCGACTGCGCCCGGAAGATGGATATCGACGAGATCACCGTCGTGGCGGATCATCTGATCCGCATTCCGCGGCCGGAGTTCGAGGGACGCACTGCACCGTATTGCACTCTCGCCGATCTTGAGGACATGCTGGACCGGCACTGGGGGACACCCGGAATCCGCAAAGCCCGCCTTGCTTTGGAGCAGGCCCGCGTCGGCGCCGACTCCGCGCCGGAAACGCGATTGAGGCTGGCACTGGGTCGGGCCGGGCTGCCCACAGCGGGTGTCAACGTGCGCACGGAACTGGGTCCCGGCGTCGTACGTCAACCAGACCTGAGTTACCGCGACTGGCAGGTCGCAGTCGACTACGAGGGTGAGGGGCACTCGGACCGCGAACAGATCGCCCGGGACATCGCGAAGGAAGAGGACTTCAGCCGTGCTGGATGGACCTTGGTGAGGATTTCCAAGCGCCACATGTCCACCGACGCAACAACCGCTGTGCGAAAAGTGCGGCGCGCGCTTGAAGAACACGGCTGGACACCCAAGTAGGTCGCATTTGTGCGCGTTTTGAGGGCTCAAAACGCGCACAAATGCGACCCAATTGGGTACCGGGGTGGGTGCTTACGAGAGGACGCGCTGCTTTGTTTCCGGGGCGAAGAACGCCATCCACAGCACGGAGAGCAGCACCAGCCCACCCGCCAGGGCGAAGGACGTAGCCAACCCGAATTCCGGCCAGAAGAACGAGGCAAACACCAGCGGCCCGAAGCCAGCGCCGATGCGGGAGAACGTCGACGCCCAGCCAAATCCGGACCCACGGAGCTCGGTGGGGTAGAGCTCGGACACGTAGGCGTAGAGGACCGGGATGGCCACCTGGACCACAAAGCCGAACACGAGCAGCCAGATCACTGCGGCCGAGGGAATGTCCACCACGAACGCCACGATCACCAGCGTCACCGCAGACAACGGGCCAGTGATGGCCAGGATCCATTTGCGGCCCACGCGCTCCACCAACAGGGCGGCGACAATCACCCCCAAAAGCCCGACGGCGGCCATGCCGGCTGTGGTGACAAAGGCCTTGTACTCCTCGAACCCGGCACCGATGAGAATGCGTGGCATCCACGTGAGGGACAGGTAGTAGACCAAGAGGACGGAGAAGAACAAGGCCCAAGCTGCCGTGGTGATCTTCCAGTTGAACGTCCAGATCCGGCGGAGCTGACCCCACGCGCTGCCAGCCGAGAGCCGCGGAGCGTCCTGCGGTTCGGGCAAGCTGTAAGCGCGGGCAGGAGCTCCGGTTGCTTCAACCAACCCGTCAATCACAGCGGCCGCCTCCACGCGCCGACCCTTGCGAATCAGGAACAACGGCGACTCCGGGACCGAACGGCGGACCCAGAACACCAGGAACGCGGGAATCACCATGACAAGCATCGTCAGGCGCCAATCCCCGTACAAAGCAACCAGCCCGGCCGACACAAAGCCGCACAGGGCCGCGCCCACGGGCCACCAACCGTCCATGGCTGTGAGCACCTTGCCGCGTTGCTTGCGGGGCGTAAATTCACCCACCAAGGCGTAGTCCACGGGGATGCAGCCGCCCAGGCCGAACCCTGCCATGAACCGGAAGATGCAGAACCACACGATGTCCGGAGCCAGCGCACCCAGCACGGTGAAGATGCTGAAGATCAGGAGTGTCGCGGTGAAGGCCTTCTTGCGGCCGATCGTGTCGGCGATGGTGCCCCACGCGAAGGCACCCACGGCCATGCCGATCAGGTTGGCGGTGCCGATCCAAGCGGCGTCGGCGGGCTGAAGGGACCAGTGCTTGGACAGCAGCGGAATGAGGATGCCGTTGAGCGTCACATCCCACGCGTCGAACATGAAGCCGAGGCCACCGATCAGGAAGATCTTGCCTTGGACCTTCCACCGCCACGGCAGTTCCTGCACCACTTGTTCGCCGCTGGGCACGGTTGTGTAAGTATTCATCAAGGCCTCCTACCTGCAACTCTAGGCGCTCGGCCAGACACTATTACTGCTGGCTTTCGATGGCCCTCCTCAGGAATCCGCCCGCCTCCTCCAGCGCACCCTTCGCTGCCGCCGGATCGAGCCCGGTCAGCACCACCAGGATGGCCGCCTTCACCGAACCACCAACCGAGTCCAGCGCCGCAGCCGCCTCGTGAGCCGAAACACCTGTTGCGTGTTGCACAGTGCGCTGCGACCGCGCCTGAAGCTTCTCATTCGTGGCGCGCAGGTCCACCATCAGGTTCCCGTAGGTCTTGCCGAGCTTCACCATCACCAGCGTGCTGATCATGTTGAGGACAAGTTTCTGCGCGGTCCCCGAATTGAGCCGCGTGGAACCGGCGATGAACTCCGGACCCACCACCACCTCGATCGCCACGTTCGCCAGATGACTCACGGCCGAGCCCTTGTTGCACGCCAGCGACGCCGTAAACGCACCCTTCTTCCGGGCCTCCTCCAGCGCACCGATCACGTACGGCGTCCTCCCGGACGCGGTGATACCCACGACGGCGTCCGCTTCCGTCACGTTGATATCGTGCAGGTCCCGCGCGCCCGCGGTCGCGTTGTCCTCGGCGTACTCCACCGGTTTCTGGATGGCTTGCGTGCCGCCCGCGATCAGCCCGACGACGAGTCCCGGCGGAGTCCCGAACGTCGGCGGGCACTCGCTCGCGTCAAGCACACCCAGCCGCCCGGCCGTCCCGGCTCCCACATACAAAAGCCGACCGCCGCGCTGCAGTCGCTCCGCAACGGCGTCGACCGTTCGGACAATCGCCGCACTGGCGTCTGCGACGGCGGCATGCACGCCCGCGCTGTGGGAGAGCATGGCTTCCACGAGTTCGTCGGTACCCAGGATGTCCAGGTCATTCAGGTTCTCTGCGGCGGCTTCCGTCTGCAGGCCGGCGAGTTCCGTGCGGAGATCGGCGAGTTTGTCAGCGTCAGTCGGGCCAGTTTGTTCCGTCACGGTGGATGTACCTTTCCTGGAGGAGCCCGCGGCGCGTCGCAGCGAGGGCGGCGCCGTCCAGGCCGTCGCCGAGCGGGGCCACCATCTCAATCCCAGCCGAAGCGAGGGACTTCTGCAAGAGTCCCGAGAAGAACCCAGAAGCGGCCACTCCGCCCAGGACGGC
The DNA here is from genome assembly GCF_044769225.1 of Paenarthrobacter sp. NPDC090522. Lineage (NCBI taxonomy): Bacteria > Bacillati > Actinomycetota > Actinomycetes > Micrococcales > Micrococcaceae > Paenarthrobacter > Paenarthrobacter sp. NPDC090522. The sequence continues at coordinate 118,802 of NZ_JBIVXL010000009.1, read as the reverse complement.
CACCCGCGGTTTGCCGCTTGCGTCGCCGGACGCGGCCAGTTTGACGGTGCTGGTCAGGATCGCGCAGGCGTCGTCAACGATGTGACGTGCGACGGCGTCACCCGCCTCCGCGGCGTGCAGAACCAGCGGCGCGAACCGGGCCATCGCCCGGTAGGGGTTCTCTTGTTCCGCGAGCCATCCAGGGAGGTGCTCAGGCGACTCGACCAGAGCGCCCGCCGCAGCGGAGAGCGAGGTGGCGGGGCCGCCGTCGTGCGCTTGCAGAACTGCTTGAAGACCCTGCTGGCCCATCCAGCGGCCGCTGCCGTGATCGCCAAGATAGGGACCCCAGCCGTCGGCACGGTGCAGGACGCCGGCTTCGTCGAAACGGAAGGCGACCGCACCCGTCCCCACAATCAGGCTGATGCCCGGTGCTCCCTGGAGTGCGCCGAGGTGGGCGGCGGTTGCATCCGAGAGGACGGCCGCGGGGACACCGAAGTGCTGGGCCAACATGGTCGCGAGCTCCCGCGACTTCTCCGCCGATGCCTCGACTCCGGCAACTGCTGCCCCGACGCCCGTCAACGTGCTCACAGGCAGGCCGGGCGGGAGCGTCGCGATGGTCTCGAGCAGAAGGTCGAAAGCCAAGGTGGGCCCTTTGTCGATGTGGACGCCCGGGAAGCCGTGCTGGTCCGCAGCGCCGAGCAACTCATCGCCGGCCCGCAGTTCCACCCGGCAACGGCTCTTCCCAACATCGGCAACAAGAACGACGTCCGTGGCATCCATGGCTCAACCCTATGTTGGAGGACGCAAAACCAGCCATGCAGCGAAACACGATAAACTGCCCATATCCCCACCGACCCGCGATATCTACGCGAACTAAGACGGAGACTTTTGTGAGCTTGACGCAGCTTGACCGTGTTCCCATCCGCCGTGCACTGATCTCGGTTTACGACAAGACGGGACTGGAGGAGCTCGCGAAGGGCCTGCACGCAGCCGGCGTCGCCATTGTTTCCACCGGCTCCACCGCCAAGAAGATCGCCGCCGCAGGCATCCCGGTCAAGGAAGTCGAAGAAGTCACCGGCTCCCCGGAAATGCTCGACGGCCGCGTCAAGACCCTGCACCCGCGCGTGCACGGCGGAATCCTCGCCGACCGCCGCGTGGAAGCACACATGGAGACCCTGGCCGGCATGGAGATCGAAACGTTCGACCTCGTGGTGGTGAACCTGTACCCGTTCGTCGAGACCGTGAAGTCCGGCGCCGCGCAGGACGACGTTGTTGAGCAGATCGACATCGGAGGCCCCGCCATGGTGCGTTCGGCCGCGAAGAACCACGCCGCCGTCGCCATCGTTACGGACCCCAACTTCTACGGCGCCGTTGTGGACGCCGCAGCTCACGGCGGTTTCGACCTGAACACCCGCCGCCGCCTGGCCGCCAAGGCTTTCGCGCACACGGCCAGCTACGACAACGCTGTTGCCTCCTGGACTGCCAGCCAGTTCCTGGACGAAGACGGCGACGGCATCATCGACTGGCCTGCCTACGCCGGCCTGGCCCTGGAGCGTTCCGAGGTTCTCCGCTACGGCGAAAACCCGCACCAGCAGGCCGCCCTCTACGTGGACAAGGCTGCTCCGGCAGGCATCGCCCAGGCTGACCAGCTGCACGGCAAGGCCATGAGCTACAACAACTTCGTCGACGCCGACGCTGCCCTCCGCGCAGCCTTCGACTTCGCCGAGCCCGCTGTCGCGATCATCAAGCACGCCAACCCGTGCGGCGTTGCCGTCGGTTCCGCTGATGCTGCCGACCCGATCGCCGACGCCCACGCCAAGGCCCACGCCTGCGATCCCGTCTCCGCGTTCGGTGGCGTCATCGCTGCCAACCGCACCGTCACCGCTGGCATGGCCCGCACGGTTGCCGACATCTTCACCGAGGTTGTCATCGCTCCGGACTTCGAACGGGAAGCCGTGGAGATCCTCTCCAAGAAGAAGAACATCCGCCTCCTCGCCCTGCCGGACGGATACGGCCGGTACGCATCCGAGATGCGCCAGGTGTCCGGTGGTGTCCTGGTCCAGATGAGCGACAAGGTGGACGCCGACGGCGACAACCCCGCCAACTGGACCCTCGCAGCCGGCGAAGCCGCCGACGAGAAGACCCTCGCCGACCTCGCCTTCGCCTGGACCGCCTGCCGCGCAGCCAAGTCCAACGCCATCCTCCTTGCCGATAACGGTGCCGCAGTCGGCATCGGCATGGGCCAGGTCAACCGCCTCGATTCCTGCAAGCTGGCCGTCGAGCGCGCCAACACGCTGGGCGTCCAGGTGGAGTCCGACGTCGATGGCGCCGGCGGTGCCTCCAACGCCAGCGGTGCCAACGCGCCTGAGCGCGCACGCGGTGCCGTGGCAGCATCGGACGCGTTCTTCCCGTTCGCCGACGGCCTGCAGATCCTGATCGAGGCCGGTGTCCGCGCCGTGGTCCAGCCCGGTGGCTCGGTCCGCGATGAGGAAGTCATTGCCGCTGCCAACGCCGCAGGCATCACGATGTACTTCACGGGCGCACGCCACTTCTTCCACTAGAAACGCGTAGCACCCCAACGCAACGGCGGCCGTCCCTCGAAAGGGACGGCCGCCGTCGTACTTAACAGGGACTTCCTACAAAGAAGCCGTTACGAAGCCGCAGCGGTGGTGTAGGTGGACTGGATCACGGAGCCCCAGTACGGGCCGTACATGGTGGTGGAGTTGCTGCCGTAGCCGTAGGAGTTGACCGAATTCTGGTATCCGCTGGAGCTGTTGCCGATGAACCACGGACCGCCCGAGGAACCGCCGGTCATGTTGCAGGGGATGCCCTGGGTGTTGAACTGCGGGTTGTAGGGATCGTTGGTGGCCGTGCCGGAGCAGCTCTTGAGCGATTCGCCGTTGAACGGAGGAGCTGCCGGGTAGCCGAAAGACTTGTAGCTCAGGCCGCGGGCGGCGTTGAACTGGACGCCTGAGGAGCCAACAACGTCAGCAAGCTTTTGGCCGTTGAGGGTGTTGACCACGGCAAACGCTGTGTCGTACTGCATGTTGCCGCTGGAGGCCCACTGGGTGGGGGAGTACAGCGCCTTTGCCGTCCACTTCCCGTAAGGTGCGGAGCCGTTGAGGTAGGCCGGGACAAACACGAAGTTGGTGGCGTACGCGCCCGGGCCTTCGTTGACGCAGTGCCCTGCGGTGGACACCGTGCTCTTGTTCGCTGCGGTGACGGAGTTGCCGGAGCAGACGTAGTTGGAGCCGCCGAGCGTGAAGAAGATCTTGCCGATGTGCTTGACCGGCGATTCGCTCTGGTTGACCTTCAGGTTGATGGCCTTGGAGTCGGTGGAGGCCTGCTGGCCTTCGATGCTGGTGACGGCGCCCGGGGCTTCGGTGACCGGGGCTTTGCCGAGGTTGAGCAAACCGGTGCGCTGCAGTGCCTTGGTGGCGAGGACATCGCCGTTCTTGGCGCTCTTCATGCGTTCCGGGGTCCAGTAGTCTGCGGCGCCGGCGTCCTGCGTCACATGGCTGCTGACCGCAGCACCGCTGGAGTCGGTGTCCTTGACGGGGGCCGCGTTTGCACTGGTGGTGCCAACCAGCGCAAGGATCGCGGCAGCAGACAGACTCAGCAGGCTTGTGGCCAGGGTCTTGGTTTTTGTCACGTTGTTCCTACCTAATCGAGGGAGTGAGGCGGCCAGTGATGGCGACCGCCGACTGACGGAATCGAAGCTACCCGGCGTGTGACAAGTTTGTAAAGAGATGTTTCAGAGTTTGTGATATTTTGCTGTCAGTTTCTTGATCGGGCTTGGGAGAGGAGTACGACGGCGGTGCGGCACCCCCGGCGGCCAGGCCGCCGTCGGGCTTTTGGGCGCCCGGGAAGCGTGTGCGAAGCGGCCGTGAAAGCGGTAACGCAAGGCGTGATCCCGGACACGAAGAGCCCCCAAATCGGCGTGCTCGGGTAAGTTAGAGATGTTGAAATCTGCAGACTTTCAGGGAGAACCCCGCCAATGGCCAAGATTATCTATACCCACACAGACGAAGCGCCGATGCTGGCAACCTACTCGTTCCTGCCGGTTGTGGAAGCGTACGCCTCGACCGCAGGTGTGGAGGTCGAAACCCGCGACATTTCGCTGGCCGGCCGCATCATCGCCGTGTTCGGCGATTTCCTGACTGAAGACCAGCGCACGGGCAACGCCCTGGCTGAACTCGGCGAACTGGCAAAGCAGCCGGAAGCCAACATCATCAAGCTGCCCAACATCAGCGCCTCCGTGCCGCAGCTCAAGGCGGCCATCGCCGAGCTCCAGGCCCAGGGCTATGCCCTCCCGGACTACCCGGACAACCCCTCCTCGGACACCGAGACGGACATCCGCTCGCGCTATGACAAGATCAAGGGCTCCGCTGTGAACCCGGTGCTGCGTGAAGGCAACTCTGACCGCCGCGCACCCCTGTCGGTGAAGAACTACGCACGCCAGAACCCGCACTCCATGGGTGCCTGGTCCGCTGACTCCAAGACCAACGTTGCCACCATGGGCCAGAACGACTTCCGCTCCAACGAGAAGTCCGTGGTCATCGAGGCCGATGACGCCCTGACCATCCAGCTGGTCCGCGAAGACGGCACGGTCAAGGTCCTCAAGAAGGACTTCCCCGTCCTGGCCGGCGAAGTTGTGGACGGCACCGTCCTGCGCGCCGCTGCCCTGGACGAGTTCCTCGCAGCACAGGTTGCCCGCGCCAAGGAAGAGGGCATCCTCTTCTCCGCACACCTGAAGGCCACCATGATGAAGGTCTCCGACCCCATCATCTTCGGCCACGTGGTGAAGGCCTACTTCTCCGAACTGTTCGACACCTACGGCAAGCAGCTCGCCGCAGCCGGCATCAGCCCGAACAACGGCCTCGCCGCCATCCTCAACGGCTTGGAAGACCTGCCGGAAGACGTCCGCGAAGGCGTCAAGGCAGCCATCACCAAGGGCCTCGAAGACGGTCCCGCGCTGGCCATGGTTGACTCGGACAAGGGCATCACCAGCCTGCACGTTCCCTCGGACATCATCGTGGACGCCTCCATGCCCGCCATGATCCGTACCTCCGGCCACATGTGGGGCCCGGACGGCAAGGAAGCCGACACCCTGGCAGTCCTCCCGGACAGCTCCTACGCCGGCGTGTACCAGGTTGTCATCGACGATTGCCGTGCCAACGGTGCGTTCGATCCCACCACCATGGGCACCGTCCCGAACGTTGGCCTCATGGCCCAGGCAGCTGAAGAATACGGCAGCCACGACAAGACGTTCGAGATCGAAGCTGCCGGTACGATCCAGCTCGTGAACCGCGCAGGTACCGTCCTGATCGAACACCAGGTTTCCCCGGGCGACATTTGGCGCGCGTGCCAGACCAAGGATGTCCCCATCCGCGACTGGGTCAAGCTGGCCGTCACCCGTGCCCGGGCTTCCCAGACGCCGGCTGTGTTCTGGCTGGACAAGGGCCGCGCCCATGACGCCAACCTGATCGCCAAGGTCAACGAATACCTGAAGGACCACGACACCGAGGGCCTGCAGATCGAGATCCTCTCCCCGGTTGAGGCCACGGCCTTCACCCTGGAGCGCATCCGCAAGGGCCAGGACACCATCTCCGTTACCGGCAACGTGCTCCGCGACTACCTGACGGACCTGTTCCCGATCCTCGAGCTCGGCACCAGCGCCAAGATGCTCTCGATCGTTCCGCTCATCAACGGTGGCGGCCTGTTCGAGACCGGCGCCGGTGGATCTGCCCCGAAGCACGTCCAGCAGCTGGTCAAGGAAAACCACCTGCGCTGGGACAGCCTGGGTGAGTTCCTCGCCCTGGCCGTCAGCTTCGAGCACCTTGCGACCACCACCGGCAACGCCCGCGCCCAGGTCCTCGCCGATACGCTGGACCGCGCCACGGGTACGTTCCTCCTGGAGAACAAGTCCCCGCGCCGCAGCGTTGGCGAGCTGGACAACCGCGGAAGCCACTTCTACCTGGCCATGTACTGGGCCCAGGAACTGGCCAAGCAGACGTCCGACGCTGAGCTGGCTTCCGCCTTCGCTTCGATTACCGACGCGCTGACCTCCAACGAAGAGGCAATCGTTGGTGAGCTTGCCGCAGTGCAGGGTCCCGCCGTCGAGCTGGGCGGTTACTACCGTCCGGACGCCGCCAAGGCCGCTGAGATCATGCGCCCGTCGGCCACGTTCAACAAGGTCCTCGCGACGCTGAAGTAAAGTCCCAACTGACTCGCAGTTGTTGTTGTTTTGAGCTCAGAACACCAACAACTGCGAGTCAGTTGCGTTTAACGGTCCGCCGCGAACCGCGCAGGCGCCGTGCCGCCGTCGACGATGTCCTTCAGCACCCGGCCAATTGCCGGAGTGAACTTGAAACCGTGGCCCGAGAAACCGGCGCCCACCACCAGCGGGCCGATACTGTCCAGGACGAAGTCCTCATTGGGCGTGGTGGTGTAGGTGCAGCTGATGGGAACCGCGGTGGAAGGGTCGACGCCGGGAAGCCACTCCTCGGCGTACCGCACCAGGGCTTCGAGCTGCTGGGGGATGGGCTGGAAGGTGCGCTCGTCCGGGTCCATGACGGGTCCGACGCCGTGCCAGCCCGCCTTAACGCCTTCGCCCGGGGTGAGCATGCCGTAGACGGGGCTGAACCAGTACTCGTAGAGCTCGTTGTTGGGGTCGGGGTCCGGGTTGTGGTTGAAGCTGGGCCACACCAGCGCGTTGTCTGTGGGGGTGAAGTGGGCTGGCTGCTCCTGCGTGACCACCAATGCCGGGAGCTTGGCGAGCCCGTCCAGGACCTTCGTGGTCCACGCACCTGCAGTGACCACCACGCGCTTGGCCGTGTATTCAGTCTCTTCGGTCACCACCACCACCGACTCGGCGCCGTCGACGCGGATGTCCCGGACCGGCGTCGAGTATTTGAAGATAGCGCCGCGGGACTCCGCGGAGGTCCGGAGCGCAACCAGCGCATCTGCGGCCCGGATCCGACCGGATCCCGGGACGAAGAGAACGTCGGTGGCGAAATTCATGCCCTGCCAGCGGTCGGCGGCCTCGGAAGCTGACATGAAGTAGCTCTCCACACCGCGTTCCTCATGGGCGGCGCGGATCCCCTCCAGCTTGGGGGTGTTGCCGTGGTTGGCCAGGCCCACGAGGTCCAGCAGGGGAGCGCCGTGTTCCGCGGCGAGCTCGTCCCACAGGATTTTGGATTCATCCAGCAGGTCCAGGTAGTCGGCCTCGGCGTAGGCGGTGTTGAAGTTGCGGGTCGCACCGTGGGAAGCGCCGATGTGGTGTCCAGCCTCGAACCGTTCCAGGAGCACCACGGATTTTCCGCTGCGGGACAACTGCCACGCGGCCGCCGATCCCATCGCTCCGCCGCCAACAACCACCACGTCAACCTGCATCCCCGCTCCATCCACAAAGTCCGCGGCTCCAACCAGAGCCACCTCCCATTCTGCCCCCACCCACCCAACTGGGTCGCAGTTGTGCGCGTTTTGAGCCGTCAAAACGCGCACTAATGCGACCCAGTTGGGGGCCGGGCGGGCGGGGAGGTGGGTCAGGCAGCCAGGCGGCGGCGGACCCACGCGGAGAACTGGTCCACCACGATGATGAGCACCAGCACGATCAGGATGTGCGTGAGCATCGAGTCGAACTGGAAGGACTTGATGGACTGGTTGATCAACAGCCCGATGCCACCCGCGCCCACCAGGCCAAGGACCAGCGAAGACCGCACGTTCACGTCGAAGCGATAAAGCAGCAGCCCCACGAATTGAGGGACCACCATGGGCAGCGTCGCATTGGCCACCTGCTGGATGCGGTTGGCCCCGGCGGTGCGCAGGGTTTCCTGCGGCCCGGCGTCGATCTCCTCCATCGACTCCGCCCACAACTTGCCCATGACGCCCGTGTTGTGGCAGATCAACGCGAGCACGCCGGCGAATGGCCCAAGTCCAACGGCCGTCACGAAGATCAGCGCGAACACAATGTCCGGCACGGCGCGGAAGAACGAAAGGATGGAGCGCGCGGCCTGGTACACCAGCCGGTGCGGACTCGTGTTCTCCGCGGCCAGGGCAGCGAGCAGCAGGGCGAACGGCACGGACAACGTGGTTCCCAGCAAGCCGATCCACAGGGTCACGAGCGTGGCTTCCAGACCCGGCCGGATTGTGCGATCCCAGCTGAGGTCCGGCGGGAACGCGTCGGCAACGAACGCGGCCATTCCCTTCCAGCCGTCCACCAGGAGTTGGGGTTTGAAGTCCGTCCCTTCAAGGGCCACAGCGTGAAGTCCGACGACGGCGACAACCACTGCCGCCGTCGTGATCCACCGCAGCGGCTTCTTCGGGCGGACCAGAGCCACGCGGCTTTTGCTCGAAGCGGCCCGCCGCTTGACGGCGGGGTTCAGTGTCTGCGGAGTCATGCGGCGACAGTCCTGTCTGCGGTGTTCCGGTCCGGGGCGTAGAGCGTATCGAGGTGTTGGGCGTCCACCTCGGAAGAGGGAAGATTGAACGTCATGGAACCTTGCAGCAGCCCTATGGAGCGGTCCGCGTAGCGCAATGCCAGGTCCGGCTGGTGGAGAACCGCCGCTACAGCGAGGCCCTCCGAGTGCGCGAGTTCGCGAAGCAACGTCATGACATGCTCGGCGGCATGCGGATCCAGTGCGGAGACGGGCTCGTCAGCAAGCACGACGTCGGCACGCTGGCACAGTGCCCGGGCTACGGCCACGCGCTGCTGCTGTCCGCCGGAAAGACGGCCGACGCGATCGAACGCGCGGTCAGCGAGTCCTACGCGGTCCAGGCAGTCGAGGGCTTCCTGCTGGACCTCGGCAGGGAACAGGGCAGGGGTGAGCGAGCGGATGGTCGGGATGCGGGAGAGCGCTCCCGCGCAGACGTTATCCAGCGCCGTGCGGCGGGGGACCAAGTGGATTTTCTGGAAGATCATGGCCATCCGCTGGCGAGCCTGCTGGAGTTCACGTCCTTGCAGGCCATTCACCGCCGAACCGGCAATGCTGATGGTTCCCGCCTCCGGCTCGGTGATGCCCATGACGCAGCGCAGCGTGGTGGACTTGCCGGAACCGTTGGCGCCCAGGAAAGCGACGAGCTCTCCAGCAGAGACAGAGAAGTCCACTCCGTCCAGCACCGTGCGGCCGTTGAAGGACTTGCGCAAGCCTTGAACGGATAGGAGCGGTGCCACTAGAGATCCTTTTCGGTGAGGTTCATCGTCTTGGCCAGCTCGAACAGCGGGGTGTAGTTGGCCTTGCTGACCTCAAGCAGCGGGCCCGGAGGGGTGACGTCCAGGAACTCGCCCACCTTGGCAACATCCTCCGGCGAGAGTGAAAGGAAGGCTTCCTTGACGGCCTTCTTGAACGCCGGATCTGCGTCTCCGCGGACGGTGATGGGATCGTTGGGGATGGGCTCAGAGGTCCACACCTGGCGGAACTCGTCCTGCTTGAAGGTACCCGCGGCGATGGCCGTGGCAAGGGTCTGGGAGTTGATCTCGGCTGCGTCCACCTTGCCGTTGGTCAGGGCCAGGAGTGCCTCCGGATGTCCTCCCGTGTAGTCCATTTTCAGGTCTGCGTCCGCGATGCCTGCTTCGCGCAGACCATAGCGGGGGAGTACGTCACCTGACGTGGAACCCACGCTGCCCAGTGCCAGGGTCTTGCCCTTCAGGTCGTCGATCGCCTGGATGGGGCTGTCCTTCGGAACCCAGATTCCCGCGGTGTAGGTGCTCAGTTCCTTCTCCGTGGTGCCGAAGGATACAACGGGTTCCGCGCCCGCCTTGGAATCGGCGAAGACGTAACCGAGCGGACCGAACTGTCCAAGGTCCAGCTTGCCGTTGCGCATGGCCAAGACCTCGGCGGCGTAGTCCTCAACCACCTGCACGGAGACAGGACACTCGAGCTTCTTGGACAAGGCGTTGGCCAGCACGTCGTAGGCGGGCTTGAGCTTGGCCGGATCCTCGTACGGCTCGATGCCGAACGTGATCCCGCCGTTGGGGCATGTGGCGGACGTTGACTGGGATGAAGCTGACTGGGCCGAGCCGCCACACGCGGTCAGTGCGAGGGCGGCGGCAAGGGCCAGGGCGGAGCCGGTGAAGAGCGTGGTTTTCATGGGAATCCTTGGATGCGAAGGGAAGGGATTTAGGTCAAGCGGGAAACGTTGCGGTGGGCGAGCCCGAAGGACAGGGTCATGCCCACGCCCGAGGTCACCGATACAACCGTGACGCCGGGTTGGATGTCCCTGACCAACAGGGGAGCAACCTCCGAGGAGGCATAGACGCCCTGCCAGCGCTGGATGATCTCCAGCGACTGGCCGATCCTGGCCTCGACGTCGGTGTTGAGCGCATTGGTCACCGATTCGTCCAGGAAAGGATCTGCGGTGAGGTGGTAGTGGTGCGAGTCGCCCAGGATCACGGTGCCGTCCGGGCGTTGGGTGAACATGACGTTGGCCCCGATGTCCAGCAGTTCGGGCTGGGCCGCCTGCACCTCGTCGCGGAGCGCCGAGGCTGCGGGCATGTCCGCGAACGCGGGGTAGCGGAGCATGGAGGTTGCCGTCAGTACGGCCGGGCTGAGTTCGAGCCCGGCCGGCTTGGCGGCCAGGGACATCTGCAGGGCACACCGCTGGATCCGGTGCTCGGCGGCAAGGTCCGGGAACAGGTAGTCGACGTCGTGGCCCACACAGACGAACACCTGCTTGGCCCTGAACCCACCGCGTGAGGTGTGAACCGTGGTTACCTCGGCTTCCTGGCTGAAGCCAAGCGCGGAAGCGTTCCAGTGAAGTTCGACGCCGGGTTGCCGGCTCAGCCAGTCGGCCAACCGTGCGACGGTGGTGCGGGGGTCGACGCGGAGGTCGTCCCGAAGGAAGGCGCCACCGACGAGACCCGGCCAGGCTCCGCCGTCGGACGTGGTGCCGCCGGTGACGGGAGCGCCTTGGCGGATGCCGCCGTCGTGCGCTTCTTCCGCGGCGGGACCTCCGGCACCCAAGCGGGCCCGGGTTTCCTCGGGAGAGAGCAGTTCCACCTGTCCCGGTTCCCGGGCGGATGAGAGTTCGCGGAGCACCGCCAACTCGGTTTCGGTCCGGGCCAGCACCACCGCGCCAGACTCGACAGCCCAGAAACCGGCACGCTCAGCGAATTCGAGCCAGTACTTCCGCGAGGTCTGCGCGAGTTCGTACAGTTCGCCGGATTGCGCGGTGATGCAGCAATGCCCGAAGTTCCGGACGGACGCGCCCGCCGCGTGGTGGTCCCGTTCAAGGATGGTCACCGTGAGGCCGTTGGCAACGGCGTGCGCCGCGTGGGCCAGACCGACGATTCCGGCGCCGACAACAAGGACATCTGCGGGTTGGACAGTGTGTGCGGAAGAAGAGCTTGGGTTGTTCACACCAACGACTCTGGCCGCCCGCCGAAGGGTAAATCAAGCCAGATCGCCACTTGTATATACAAGTTAATCTGAATTTAATATCCGTTCACCCGAGTTCACCCCAAATTCATCTCAAGAACCGCAAAACCGGTGTTCCAGCAAGAGCCAACTTGTATGATCAACTCGTGACCGCACAACAGAACGCACCCCTCCACGTCCGCCTCAGCGAAGAATTCATGCGTCGGATCACGGAGGGGGATTGGCCCCCGGGTTTCCAGCTGCCCAGCGAGGCGGAGCTGTGCCGCGAGTTCGGAACATCCCGCGGACCGATCCGCCAAGCGCTCGCCTTCCTGCGTGCCGAAGGTGCTGTGACGGGTGGGCGTGGACGGCCACCGATGGTCCGCTCGTCGGTGCCGTCACAGTCGTTCTCCACGTTCAACTCGTTCACCGAATGGGCTTCCGGTATCGGGAAGACGCCGGGCCAACGGACACTCGAAGTTGCCCGCCGCGAGGCCAGCCCTGAAGCCGCCGAGGCCCTGAACCTGGTGCCGGGAACCACCGTGGTGGAGGTCCTGCGCGTCCGCTATCTCGATCAGGTCCCGGCCATGATCGAACGGACCACGTTCATCCTTGAAGTGGGCAGGAAGCTGTTCGACTTCGATACCGATTCCGGCTCCATCTTCGCGTTCCTCAAGGAACAGGGCGTGGACCTGCACAGTGCGCGGCACACGATCGACGCCGTGGCGGCCAATGATGAGGACGCCGAACTGCTGGAACAGTCCGAAGGCATTCCGTTGTTGCGCGAACGCCGCATCACCCGTTCCGCCGACGGCCAGCCCCTGGAGTACTCCGAGGACCGCTACCTCCCGGCGCTCACCAACTTCACCATCGACAACACCGTGGAACGCAGGGCTGCCTTGGTCCGCATCCACACAGACTCTCAAGCCACCTGAAGGAGCTACCCATGATCGAGCTCGTTGCCTGCGATATGGCCGGTACCACCATCGACGAACACGGCGACGTCTACGTTGCCCTGGCCCGGTGCGTCGAGGAAACCGGCGTCGAAACCACGCCCGAGGCCGTCCAGGAATGGATGGGAGCGGACAAAGTGGAGGCCATCACCGCGTTGATCCAGGCCGGAGGAGGTGCCGCGACTCCCGAAACAGTGGCGGCTGCTTTCACGCGCTTCAAGGAACTCCTGGTGGAGTTCTACGCCGCCAACCCGCCGGTCGCCTTGGACGGAGTGGAAGAGGCGTTTCGCACGCTTCGCGGCCAGGGCGTCAAAGTAGCGCTGACCACGGGCTTCTCCCGCGATGTTGCCGAGCCCCTGCTGGCCAGCCTCGGCTGGAGCGTTGCTGCTCCAAGCGTCGAGGCGGGCGACCCCGGCAAGGTGCTGGACGCCGTCGTATGTTCAGACGAAGTACCCGCCGGACGGCCGGCACCGCACATGATCCACCGCGCCATGGAGCGGACCGGCGTGCAGGACGTCCGGGCCGTGATCGCGGCGGGCGACACCGTGAACGACCTCGCCGCCGCCAACAATGCCGGCGTCGTGGCGGTGGGTGTCCTCACGGGCAAGCTGGATCGCGAAGCCCTCGCCGCGCACCCACACCACCACATCCTGGTCGGCGTGAAGGACATCCCGGCGCTGCTGTCCTTTCCCAACTAGGTCGCAATAGTGCGCGTTTTCAGCGGTCAAAACGCGCACAACTGCGACCTACTTGGGGTGGTCGGGGTTTGGTGAGCGGCCGTGGGCATGGAAGATTGGGATGCGTGAAATTCCTTCACCCGTCTCCCAAGTCCTCCTCCCGCGGCGTCACCATCCTTCGCGTGGTGTTCGGTGTGCTGCTCATGGTGCATGGCTTCCAAAAGTTCATGGCCGGGCATGCAGCTTTTGCTGCTTCTGTCGCAGCCATGGGCGTCCAGAAGCCGGACGTCATCGCCTGGCTGGTCATCGCCGGCGAACTTGGACTGGGGGCCTTGTTGGTCCTTGGCGCCCTCACCCGCGTGGCTGGTTTCCTGGCGGCGATCCTTTTCGCGTCCATCTGGTTCGTGACGGAAGCAGGGAAGCCGTTGCTCACGGATGCATCCGGAGTTACGGCCGAGCTCCTGATCGTGTACTTCGCGATCTCGGTGTCGTTCATCTTCCTGGGACCTGGAGCCCTGTCTCTGGACCGCAAGCTGGCGCGGCAACCGCTCAAGCGTTAGCGCGCCTGGGTTAAATCACGACGTCGGCACTCGCCTTCCGGTGCCAGGGCCCGTCAGCGGGCGTCGTTCGGGTATCGAATACCCAACTGGGAACGCACGCCGTCGAACAGGCGCATCACGTTGATGGAGTCCTCCAGGGGCATGGTGGGGCTCTCGGTCAGTCCTTGCTGGATGCACCGCGTGACTTCGCGGAGTTCATATGTATAGCCGATGCCCACTACGTCAAACTGTTCGTGTCTCGGCTCATCCCAGCCCACCCGGATGACGAGCTCGCGGGGGTTGTTCACCGAGCCCACGGTCTGGATGTAGCCCAGGCCTCCGGCGACCGTTGCCGTCCGGGGTCCGTGGGCCAGCAAGGACGACGTGAGCTGGACCTGGGCGCCGGTGTCGTAGCCGAGGGTCAGCGCGTTCTGGGTGTCTACGCCGTCCTCGTTGAGTGAGCCGATGGCTGTCACCGACTGCGGGAAGCCCAGTGTTCCCAGTGCCCAGAGCAGCGGGTACACCGTGATGTCCAGGAGTGCTCCGCCGCCATCGTTCAACGCCCAAATCCGGGCCGAGGGATCGTAGGGTGCCGGGAATCCCAGGTCCGCGCTGACCCATTGGATCTGTCCGATCTCACCGGAAGCCGCGATCTCGAAAGCACGCTGCATGCTGGGCAGGAAACGGCTCCACACCGCCTCCATGAAGAACACGTTGTTCTCCCGGGCCAAGCGAACCAACTCAGTTGCCTCGCGGGCGTTGATGGTGAGGGCCTTTTCGCACAGGACGTGCTTGCCTGCACGCAGCGCGGCCGAGGCGATCATGAAGTGCTGGGCATGGGGAGTGGCAACGTAGACGACGTCGACGTCGGGATCCTCGACCAAGCGCTGGTAGCCGGGCACGCCGCTGTCGTCCCCGTAACCCTTGGCGAACCCCAGGTTCTGCGCAAAAGCGTCCGCAGCCGCCTGCGTGCGTGAGCTCACCGCGTACAACTCCGCGTCCTCGAGCAAGGACAGGTCCTGCGACACACTGTTGGCGATGTTCCCCGTGGACACCACGCCCCACCGCAAACGCCGGCCCGTTGAAGCCCGAGGATCCTGGTTGGTCTGGGAGAAGAGCCACGGCTTCGCGATAGGAAGAGTCATGCCAGCCATCCTCTCAGAAGCTGTTGCGCCCGTGCATGATTGCATCTTGTTTACGGTCAAGAACCCTCGCGACCCGACTGCAGCCGCCCATGATCGCTGCGGCGTCGACGTGTATATAGCCAGCGATACGTGAGATGTCTCCGCAAATTGTTTCCAGCGGCATTTTGAAGATCGGCTCATGGTGGGCGATGCGATTGCGCATCTCCCGGATTTGGGTGAGGTCGGCAAAAAGCACCTTGCGTTTGAGCGCAACGCCTTCCGGAAACGCGTTCATTAGCCTCGGTTGCCAGAACGCCGTTTCGTAGCTGAGCAGCGGATGCCGGGGGATCCCTTTGTCGAGGAAACGGGTCCAGAAGCCGAACGGCAGGGCTGCAACTATTTGGCCTGGACTTGGCGTCACAATCTTGCGCTGGAGTTTCGCGATGGTCTCGTCCAGAATTGCCCGGTGGTTGTCCATGAGATGGGTGCTCGGGAGGTCCCACCACGTGTCCGGGCGACCCTTCGATAACGCGTTGTGCATGGCATTTCTGAGAGCAACTTCCAAGATGCTCAGGGGACCCCAAAAGGCAGACGACACTTCAATGTTCCAGGCGTACAACCGGGCGGCCAGATGGTGGTTGCCGCGATAGTGTCCCAGGTATGTCTGGAACCGTGGGACACTGATCAGCTGTTCAAGCGTTCCAATTGCGCCTACGTCCACGGCCCCTCTTAGTTGCTTAAAAGAAAATTGCCCCAGGAGTCCGGCGCTTCTGCCGAATGGTCACTGGGGCGTGTACGTGCTCAGTCTTGCACGGGCCCCGCGACAGATCAAACCAGCGACACGGTAAGCAGCCTGTTCATCCTTTCGAATGACCGGGGGTGTCAGTGGCTTCGCCTAGGCTGGAGCAATCATCCCTCGCAGAGGTTCTGTGGGGAGTTACCGAAATGGAGCAGGGATGGGTGTTTTTCGGCGTGTCATTTTGCCGGTTGCCTGGTTGTTGGTTTTCGCGATTATTGCCGTGGCCTTGGTCAAAATCGCCTTCATAGATGGACTCAAGTCCACAGCTTCGCAGCCGGCCCCGCTGGCCGAAGTGGATATTCCGATGGTCCCGGCCACGCGGGCCACCGTCACCAACACGGTCCAGATCAAGGGCACAGTCCAGAGTGATGCTGCCGAATCCGTGCGCAGCACAGCCGCCGGCAAGGTCATCAAGGTTTTCGTCGAGCAGGGCGCCACGGTGGCCAAGGGCGACGCGCTCTTCCAGGTCAAGGCGGAGCGAGCAGTGACAAATCCGCAGGTCTCCAAAGACGGAACACCCCCGAAGCCTGTCTATGACTATCTCAACGTCCTGGCCCCGAGCGGCGGAACTCTGCAGCAGCTGACAACCCTGATCGACCAGCAGGTCAGTGTCGGCGAAACCGTCGGCAAGGTCGACCCCGGCACGTACACCGTCGCGGGTTCCGTGAACGCTTCCCAGCAGTACCGTCTCCTGGGCAAGCCCGGCCCTGCGGAGATCGCTTTGGTGGGTGGCCCCGCGCCGTTCCAGTGCACCGAGGTGACGCTCACGAACAACGCGTCGAACGACGGCGGCACAGGCTCAGGCGGTTTGTCCGGCTCGGGAGGAGGTGCCGGCATGGGGGTCGGCGCGGCAATCGCCGGTCCAGGTGCCAGCGGCCAGTCGCAGGAGGACAGCACGCCCACGGGCACCCTGAGTTGCGCTGTTCCCTCCGATCAGGAAGTCTTCGCCGGCCTCGGTGCCACCATGACCGTCAGTGCAGGCGTGGCGACCGACGTCGTCACCGTGCCCTTGACGTCGGTGAAGGGCAGTGTGAAAGACGGCATCGTCTGGACATCCAGTGCCGCCGGAGGAGCTCCTGAGCAGCGGAAGGTAGAGCTCGGCTTGAACGACGGATCCGTGGTTGAGGTGGTGTCCGGACTGGCTGAAGGCGAACAGGTGCTCGAGTTCGTTCCAGGTGCTCCCGCGGTCGGGGATCCCATGATGGGTCCTGGCCAGGGAGCCTACGCACCGGCGGGCTAGTCATGGAGTCCACGACTGAAAAGGAAACACTGGTCAGCCTCCGCTCCGTCACCCGCTCGGTAACCTTGCCCGATGCGCAGCAGTTGCACATCCTTAGGGGTATTGACCTGGAGGTGCTCAGCGGCGACCACACGGCGATTGTTGGCAGGTCCGGGTGTGGCAAATCAACGCTGCTCAACCTTTTGGGCCTTCTGGACGTCCCGACCTCCGGTGAGCTCGAGTTCCTTGGGCAGCCCGCGGAACGGCTGGGCGGCAACGCCCGTGCCCGCTTGCGCGGTTCCACCGTGGGCTTCGTGTTCCAGCAGTTCAACCTGCTGCCCGGCAGGAGCGCTTTGGATAACGTGATCACGCCGCTCCTCTATGCCAAGGGCAAGGACTTCTGGCGTCGCCGCGAACTCGCCACGGACATGTTGGACCGCGTTGGCCTCGCCGCACGGGCCAACACCATGCCCAACATGCTTTCCGGAGGTGAGCAGCAGCGCGTAGCCATCGCCCGGGCTTTGGTCAGGCGACCGCGGCTGATCCTCGCCGACGAACCCACCGGTGCCTTGGACGTGGAGACAGGCCAATCAGTCATGGCCCTGCTGGACACCGTTGCCACGGAATCCGCAGCTGCACTCGTCACCATCACCCACGATGTCAACGTGGCCGCCCTGGCCCGTGCTTGCTACCGCCTGGACACCGGCGTCCTCAGTCCCATGGCGCTCGCAGAAGCAGGAGTACCCGCATGACCGGCTTTGTCTCCACGCTGGTGGAAGCGTGGCAGGAACTTCGCATCAACAAAGTGCGCATCCTGTTGGCCCTCCTTGGTGTTGCCCTTTCCGTAGCTGCGCTGACGTCCGTAGTGGGCCTGGGTAACCTCGCCAGAGAGGGTATCAAAGCCCAGTCCGAGCGTGATCAAGGCAGGGTAGCCACCGTCTCGCTGAGTGTGAACGGTCCGTCGACGCCAAGCGCTGAGCAGCTCGACAAAGCCTACGAAGGCATCAAACAACGTTTCGGCATCACCACCTCCACACACGTGGGACGGGCCCAGGCCGGCTTCCAATTTCCCCGTGGCGTCACCAGCGTGGAAGTGACCATGGTGGATATCGGATACGGCATCATCCACCGCGTACCCCTCCTGCAAGGAAGCTGGTTCGCCGCCGATGACGGACAAAGGCTCGCACCCGCCGTCGTGGTCTCCGAAGCCTTCTATGACCGGGCCGGAAGGCCCAACCTGACAACCCAGCCAACGGTTTCCATCCCGGGCGACCAACCGGCGACTGCGGTGATCATCGGAGTGGTTCCGAACGTCCACGAGATGGCCCCGCCTTCGGCTTTCATCCTCACGGACGGGGCCAAACTGATCGGCATGCGGCCGCAGATGTCCGAGTTCAAGATGTGGGTGGGTGAGGCCCAGGCAGGACCCCTGACGGCTGCCATCAGCGCGGACCTGCAGTCGCAGTTTCCGGGGATGTACGCCCAGGCGCAGCGTGTTGACTACGCTGCCTGGGGCGATCCGCTGGGGCCCACCCAGTGGATCGTCGGTGGTATCGCAGGACTCGTCCTGCTGCTTGGGGCTGTGGGGATGCTGAACATATCCATGGTCACCGTGCGCTACCGCGTCCGGGAGATCGGAATCCGGCGCAGCTTCGGTGCCACCTCGGGACGCATCTTCTTCGGGGTCATGATGGAGTCCGTGGTGGCCACCGCAGTTGCCGGCCTGGCCGGAGTGATGCTGGCAATCGCGGTGGTGAAGAACCCTTGGATCGAATCGAAGGTGGCGCCGGGCCTGTCCGAGCACCCGGCGTTCCCCATCGAGGCGGCCCTTCTCGGTTTCGGGGCGGCCGTCCTTGTCGGCGCACTCGCGGGAGCGATTCCCGCGCTCGTCGCGGTGCGGGTGAAGGTTATTGACGCGATCCGGTTTTGAGTTCCTCCGTCAGGCGCCCTTGCTGAAGCCGGAAGCGTCGATCCGTCTTCTGGGCAAGTGAGCGGTCGTGGGTCACCACCAGGATGGTGGTGTTGTGATCACGGCTCAATGAGCTCAGCAAATGGATGATGTGCTCACCAGTCTGCTCGTCGAGGTTACCGGTGGGTTCATCGGCCAGGATCAGCTTGGGCTCGTTGGCTAAAGCCCTTGCGACGGCCACACGCTGCTGCTCACCGCCGGAGAGCCGGTTGGTGCGGCGGGAGTGCTTCTCCGGATCCAATTGGACCTGCTCCAGGAGTTCCTTGGCGCGCTGCAACCGGGCCGACTTCCGCACACCCGCGAACTCCATGGGCAGCATCACGTTGTCCACCGCGCTGAGGTTGGGAATCAGGTTGAACTGCTGGAATACGAAGCCGATGTCCTGGCGGCGGTACTCGGTGAGCTTGCCGTCCGGGAGTCCGGCGAGGCTCACGCCATCCACCACCACGTCGCCGGACGTGGGTTTGTCCAGCGCGCCCAGGAGGGACAACAGGGTGCTCTTGCCGCTGCCGCTCTTGCCCACGATCGAGGCCAGAGAGCCCTTCTCCAGCTCGAAGCTGACGCCGTTGACCGGCTTGATGGTCCGGTCTCCGGACTTGAACTGACGGACCAGGTTCTTCACTACGATCACGGCTATTCTCCTCGGAGTACTTCGATGGGACGGATACGGGCGGTCAGCAGCGCGGGAACCAACGCTCCGATGATGGCGACGGCGAACACTGCTGCGATGCCGGCAGCGAGGACGCCGGGGGAGACGCTTGCCGTGACGGAGGTCAGCAACTGGTTGGCTCCGCCAAACGGACCGCCTTGGCCGCCGAAGCCGCCACCACCGGGAACGCCGCCGTTGGCTGCTGCTCCGGCCAAGCCGCCGCCGCGCTGGTTGGTGGTTGCCGCCGTCGTACCTGAATTGGAACTGATCAGCGCGGAGGCGATGCCGCCGCTCGCGAAGGACGCGATCGCCGCACCCACCACGCTGCCCAAAGCCACCAGGACCAGGGACTCGAGCACGAACTGGAGGCCGATGGTCCGGTTTCGGGCGCCGATGGCCTTCAGGACGCCGATTTCACGGCGGCGCTCGCGGACCAGCATCACCACGATGAGCAGGATGATGAGCCCGGCTGTTGCGAGGGCGGCGATGAATGCGACCAAGGAGATGTTCTTGACGCTGTCCAGTGAGCTGACGGCAGTCTGGAGGTTGCGCTGGCCCTGCGTGACGTCGGCCTTGTCCGCGCCGAGTGCGCTCTGGAGTGCGGTCTTGGTGCTGTCCACGTTCTCCATGCTGTTGACCGTGACGATCATGGTGGAGAGTTCACCGGGCGTTTCGGCCAGCGTCTGGGCCTCCGGGAGCGTCACGTAGACGGCGTTGTTGCCGAACGTGGTTCCGGCGTCGAACAAGCCTGCCACGGTGAAGGTTTTGTCCTGGATGGTGAACGTGGAGCCAACCGTCAGGTTGTTCTTTTCGGCTAGCGTGGTTCCGACGATCGCCTTGGCTTCGGCCGCGGTGTAGTCGCCCAGGCCGCTGCCGCTGGTAATGTCCAGTGCCTTGCCGGTGCTGTCGACTTCGGCCCCGATTCCGGTGGCCGTGATGGGAAGGGTGCGGGCCGGTTGCGTGGTAGTGCTGCCGGTTGTTCCGCTCGCGTTGTTGCGGTTTCCAAGCGTTCCGGCATCGACGGCGGCGGTCAGGTTGGTGGTGACGGTGGTGCCTTGCTGCCCGCCGGGGCCGCCGAAGCCGCCTTGTTGCGTCGTCGCAGTGGTGCCGGTGGTTGCCGTCTGGAGTCGCAGCGCCTTGGTCCCGACGACGGACGTGACGTTCGCGACGCCCGCTGCGGTTTGCGCCTGGGCTGAGGTGAGCGGTTCGCCGCCGCCCTCGAAGCCCTGCCCGCCGGCCGGGTTCACCGTGAGGGTGGTGCCCACGGAAGCGTTGAGCTCCTGGACCTTGGCGCCCACGGCCTGGTTGGCCACGAGCATGGCCAAGGCCAAACCGATGGCGACGGCCAGGACGGCAACCACGGCCGCCGTTCTGATTTTGTTGCGGAAGGCATTGCCTACGCTTCGGGCAAGGACGCTCACGTTTCTCCTTTGGAGCTGCTCGGGCCGGGGGAGGCCCCGGCCCGCTGGACGCCGGCCGCAGATCCAACCTTCTTCAAGGCGGCTGTGCAGGAAGCCAGCCGAAGCTATGCGTGGGCTGTGAAGAATCCCGGCGCAGCAAAAAGCCCCGGCCCGCCTTGTGGGCGGACCGGGGCTCCGGGTGGTACGGGGTGCTACTTGGTGATCGGGCCGAGGACCGGATCGTCCACGTAAGCGGTCTTGACGTTCGCGGCGGTCACGATCTGCGGAGGCAGGAGGTACGCCGGAACGGTCTTGACGCCGTTCTTGTACGAATCCTTGTCGTTGATCTCGAGTTCCTTGCCTGCCTGCAGGTCCTTCACCATGGTGATGGCGTGCTCAACCAGCTTGCGGGTGTCCTTGTTGATGGTGGAGTACTGCTCGCCGGCCATGATGGACTTGACGGACTCAACCTCGGAGTCCTGGCCTGTCACGACGGGGAGCGGCTTGCCGGCGGCCTTGACGGAGGTCAGGACTGCACGGGCCAGGGTGTCATTCGGAGAGAGGACGCCGTCCAGGGATGCGCTGCCGTAGCTGCCGGTGAGCAGCGTGTCAGCACGGCGCTGGGCGTTTTCAGCCTTCCAGCCCTGGGTAACAGCCTGTTCGAATGCGGTC
This sequence comes from Paenarthrobacter sp. NPDC090522, assembly GCF_044769225.1. NCBI lineage: Bacteria > Bacillati > Actinomycetota > Actinomycetes > Micrococcales > Micrococcaceae > Paenarthrobacter > Paenarthrobacter sp. NPDC090522. Next base: position 97,465 of record NZ_JBIVXL010000009.1, on the reverse strand, counting down.
TGGCCGGACAGGACCTTGAGGGTACCGTCGTCGATCTTCGGCTTCAGGACGCTCATGGCGCCGTCGAAGAAGACCTTGGCGTTGGCATCATCCGGGGAACCAGCAAACAGTTCGATGTTGTACGGGCCGCTCGGCTTCTTGGCCTTCAGTCCGTCCAGAAGGGCCTGGCCCTGGAGCTCACCGACCTTGAAGTTGTCGTAGGCCACGTAGTAGTCCACGTTCTCGGTGTTCAGGAGCAGGCGGTCGTAGGCGATGACCGTTGCGCCGGAGTCCTTGGCCTGCTTGAGCTGCGTACCCAGCTGCGCGCCGTCGATCGCACCGACGATGATCACCTTGGCACCTTTGGTGACCATGGCGCTGATCTGGTTCTGCTGCTCGGAGACACCGCCGTTGGCGAACTGGACGTCGGCCTTGAAACCGGCGCCGGTGAGGCCGTCGTTGAACAGCTTCTCCGCGAGGACCCAGTTCTCACTGGTCTTCTGCGGAAGTGCGACGCCGATCAGCGAGTCCTTGGGGAACGCTTCCCCGCCAGCTGTGCTGCTGCTTGAGCCGCTGTCAGTGCGGCCGCAGGCCGTCAGCGCCAGTGCCGCGATGGCAGCTACTGCTGCTGCCTTTCCTGCTTTACCAAACATTCGCATATCTTGGTTCACTTTCTGTGTGGGTGGGGTGGAGCGAGTTCTCTGGGTTTGTGACCGGGTAGGGTCAGGCTTCCTTGGAGATGACCTCTTTGGTGGAAGTGGTCTCGTCCGGTTTGATCTCGTTGTTGCGCTGGAAGTTCTTCATCAGCAGGCCCGTGATGGACCGCTTGCCCTGGGTCTTGTTGTAGACATCGAAGGCGACGGCGGCCAGGAGCACCAAGCCCTTGATGATCTGGGTAAGGTCGGCGCCGACACCCAGCAGTTGGAGGCCGTTGTTCAGGACAGCCATGACCAGGCCACCGACGATCGAGCCGATCACGGTACCAACGCCACCGGTGACGGCTGCGCCACCGATGAACACGGCCGCGATGGCGTCCAGTTCCCAACCAACGCCGTCGAACGGACCCGATGCCGTGGAGCGGCCGACGAAGATCATGCCGGCCAGGCCTGCCAGGACGGACATGTTCATCATCACCAGGAAGTTGACCTTCTTGGACTGCACACCGGAGAGTTCGGCTGCATGGCGGTTGCCACCCACGGCGTAGACGTGGCGGCCGATGACGGTCTTGTCAGCGATGAAACCGTAGATCAGCACCAGGACCGCGAGGATCAGGCCGGGGATGGGGAACGAGGTTCCGGGGCGGCCGGTGGCGAACAGGTACGTGGCGTAGAGGATGGCACCGCAAATGAGGACCAGTTTGGTGACTTCAACCCAGAGTTCGGGAACGTCCGCACCCAAGGCCTTGTTGGCGGCGCGGGCACGCAAGGACATGACCACCACGAAGGCGGCTGCCAGGATGCCGATCAGGAGCGTCAGGTTGTTGAAGCCCGTGTTGGGACCGATTTCCGGGAGGTAGCCGGAGCCGAGGTACTGGAAGTCGTTGGGAACCGGGATGGTGTTGGACTTGCCGACGAACTGGTTGAAACCACGGAACAGGAGCATGCCGGCCAGCGTGACAATGAAGGCCGGGATGCCCACATACGCCGTCCAGAAGCCTTGCCAGGCACCGATCACGCCTCCGAGCACCAGGCCAAAGAGCACGCCCATGTACCAGGGAATGCCCCAGTCGCGGATGGCCAGGGCCACGGAAACACCGACGAAGGCGGCCACGGAACCCACGGACAGGTCGATGTGTCCGGCGATGATCACCAGGACCATGCCGATGGCCAGGATCAGGATGTAGGAGTTGCCGTTGAACAGGTTGATCACGTTGCCAGGGGTGAGCGTGCGGCCCTGCGTGAAGATCTGGAAGAAGACGATAAGTGCCACCAGGGCGAAAATCATGCCGAACTGGCGGGTATTGCCACCAAAGAGCTTCTTGAGCGCGTTCATTGTTTTGGTCCTTGGGTCAGGAAAGGGCGTTTCTGGGCCACTGGGTCAGGCTGTCTTGCGGTTGGAGGTCATGAGCTTCATCAGGCTTTCCTGGCTGGCTTCGTCTTTGTTCAGCACGCCGGTGATGGAGCCTTCGAAGATGGTGTAGATGCGGTCAGAGAGGCCCAGAAGCTCGGGGAGCTCCGAGGAGATCACAATGACTCCCTTGCCCTGGTTGGCCAGCCGCTGGATGATGCCGTAGATCTCATACTTGGCACCGACGTCGATCCCTCGGGTCGGTTCGTCCAGGATCAGGAGGTCCGGGTCGGTGAACATCCATTTGGCCAGCACCACTTTTTGCTGGTTGCCGCCTGAAAGCTTGGCAACGCCTTCTTCGACGGACGGGGTCTTGGTCCGCAGCGACTTACGGTAGTCCTCGGCGACCTGGAATTCCTTCCGGGTATCCACCACCGTGTAGTTGCTGATCTTGTCCAACGCCGCAGCTACGGTGGTGGTCTTGATGTCATCCAGCAGGTTCAGGCCCAGGGACTTGCGGTCCTCCGTGACGTAACCGAGTCCGGCGTCGATCGCCTGGCGGACGGTCTTCAAGTGCACGGGTTTGCCGTCCTTGTAGACCTCGCCCGAAATGAATCGTCCATACGAGTGGCCGAACAAGGACCGTGCCAACTCCGTACGTCCGGCACCCATGAGCCCGGCGAAGCCCACGATCTCGCCGCGGCGGACGAAGAAGTTGGAACCCTTGCAGATCAAGCGGTCCTGGATGGCCGGGTGGCCCACGGTCCAGTTCTTGACCTCGAAGAAGACCTCGCCGATCTTCGGTTCATGGTCCGGGAAACGGGACTCGAGCGTCCGGCCCACCATGCCCTTGATGATCCGGTCCTCGTCCACGCCGTCACGTTTGACGTTGAGCGTCTCAATGGACTTGCCATCACGGATGATGGTGATCTCGTCCGCGATCTGCTCGATCTCGTTGAGCTTGTGGGAAATGATGATGGACGTGATGCCCTTGCCCTTGAGGCCAAGGATCAGGTCCAGCAGGTGCTGGGAATCGGATTCGTTCAGCGCCGCGGTGGGCTCGTCCAGGATCAGGAGCCGCACGGACTTGTTCAGCGCCTTGGCGATCTCCACCAACTGCTGCTTGCCTACGCCGATTTCCTTGATGGGGGTGTCCGGGTCCTCGCGCAGGCCCACGCGGGCCAGCAGCTCGATGGAACGGCGGCGTGCTTCGGCCCAGTCAATGACGCCCCACTTGGTGGGTTCGTTGCCCAGGAAGATGTTTTCCATGATGGACAGTTCCGGGATCAGCGCCAGTTCCTGGTGGATGATCACGATGCCGGCGGCTTCGCTGGCGCGGATGTCCTTGAACTGCTGCGTTTCGGCTTGGTACACGATGTCGCCGGTGTAGCTTCCGTAGCCGTAGACGCCGGACAGGACTTTCATGAGGGTGGATTTGCCGGCCCCGTTTTCGCCACAGATGGCGTGGATTTCGCCTGCCTTTACCCGCAGGCTCACATTCGACAAGGCCTTCACGCCGGGGAATTCCTTCGTGATCGAGCGCATCTCCAAAAGGATGGGATCACCTTGCGTGTCGAGGGTTGTCATCAGCCCTTACGCCTCCAATGCATGACTTCGTTGTCGGCCCCGCGGCAGCGGAGCTTTCTGATGAAAAAGTAAACTGGATCACCCGTCTTGTCGTCAAGACTTGAACACAAGAACCAGCTAACGATTTCGTTACTTCGCGGTAATACCCGCGTGTTGGAACACCAGGGCGGCTGCTCCAAGGGCTTCGGCGCGCGCGCCAAGGGAGGACATGGCAAGGTGTGTCGTCTCGCCAACGACGGGCACCGCATGCCTGACCAGCCCTCGCCGGATGGGATCAAGCAGGAGGTCTCCCAAGCCTGCCAAGGGCCCGCCAACCACGATCACTTCAGGGTTGATCAGGTTTGCGACGTTCCCCAGGGCCCGGCCCACGGCAAGGCCGGCATCGTCCACCACGCGCTGGGTGGCAGAGTCTCCGGCGAGGCAATTCCGCACAATGTCCTGGGGCGTCAGCAGGGTGTCCTGCCCGCGGCCCAGGAGTTCGATCATGGTGGTGGTGGAGGCGATGGTCTCCAGGCATCCGCGATTCCCGCACCTGCATACCAAGCCGTGTTCGTGGATGGTGGCATGGCCGATTTCCCCTGTGATTCCCACGTTGCCGTAGTACGGAATCCCGTTCAGGATCAGCCCGGCGCCAATACCCGATCCAACCTTGAGGAACATCAGGTTGGCGACGCCGCTGTGCGGCCCCCATGTCACTTCGGACAGGGCTCCAAGGTTGGCGTCATTGTCAACAAAGACGGGGCAATTGAGGGCCTCCTCCAGTCTGTGAAGGATATCGATACCCACCCATTCGGGGAGGATCGCACCTTGCGCGACGGTGCCGGACCTGCGGTCGATCGGACCCGGAATGCCTGCTCCGGCGCCCACGACGGCGCTGGGATCGATGCTGTTTTCTTCGAGCAGCCTGGTCAGCAGCCGCACGGCGGCGGCGATGCCTTCCTCGGCCTGGTGGCCCAGTGGAAGCTCGATGAATTCCTCGGCAATCACGTGGTAGCCCAGTGATGCCAAGACCACCCGCAGGTGGCGACGGCCAAAGTCGATTCCGACGGCGACCGCACCGTTGCTGTTGAGCCTCACGTTGGTGGCCCGGCGGCCGGAGCTGGTGGTCGGTTCCGTAGAGACGAGGCCGGCGTCCTGCATGATTTTCACGATGTTGGAGACCGTTGCCGTGGAGAGGCCGGTCTGCCGCGAAAGTTCCGCCTGCGTTGACGGCCCACTTAACAGGCACTCGATGATCCGCTGCTGGTTCAAATGGCGCAGGGCGGACTGTGAGCCTGGTTTTCTCGGATGGCTCTTCGTTGAGCGCTGTGTAGCGGGCATGACAAGAAGAGTGCCCCATGTGACGGCTTGTAGTCAAGAAGTGAACACAAGCGGTGGGGGTTGACTGACATACTCCAACACAAGTTGACGCTGTACGTACCCGTTGTTGGGGCCCGCTAATCGCCCTCAGCAGGGTCTTTGGGGCGTAAAGCAGGCCCAACAACGTGAAGTCGGCGTGCGATGCGTCCTGTATTCCACAGGCCCGGGTCCAAATGTCCCAGCCGCCCAGGGTCAGTCGTGCCTAGGCTGGAAGAACAAAGTCTTCCCGGACCGCAAGTACCGGGATCCCGGAAAACCAAGGTGGTAATGATGCTGCTCTCAGTCCTGCAGGCCAACGCCTCCGTCCTGGACGTGGACGCCAACCTTCGGACCATCGACGAGGCCGCCCAGCGGGCCGCCCGGGCCGGTGCATCGTTGTTGCTGACGCCCGAACTTTTCCCCGTGGGCTACGCGCCGCTCCGGATCCACGCCGAACTGGCCCCCCAAACCCTCCCCGCTATCCGGCAGCGCTTGGCGGATATTGCGCGGACACACGGGATTGGCCTGGTCTACAGCCTCCCGGCACCTGCCCGGGAAATGCACGACGACGGCGCGCAGCCCACTGGCGTTGAAGAGCGCTGGCATATCTCGGCTACTTTGCTGGACGCCACGGGCGCAGAACTTCTCACGTACAACAAGGTGCATTTGTTCGGCCCGGAAGAACACAAGGCGTTCGTCGGCGCTCAAGCACCTCCCGCCGTCGTGGTTTTCAACGGAATCCGCACGTCGATGCTGATCTGCTACGACGTTGAGTTCCCTGAGGCAGTTCGCGCGGCGGCAAGCCGAGGCGCTGAGTTGCTGCTCGTGCCCACGGCGCTGTCCTCGGGGTTCGACAATGTGCCGCAAGTCTTGATCCGGGCGCGCGCCCTCGAGAGCCAGCTTAACGTCGCCTATGCCAACCATTGCGGGCACGAGGACATCTATAACTTCCTGGGCGGCAGCGTCGTTGCGGGGCCGGACGGTTCGCTGCTCGCCGCGGCGGGGGAATCGGCGTCGTTGTTGTTCGCCGAGGTGGGCACCGACACCGTCAAAGCAGCCCGGGCTGAAGTCCCGTACTTGAAGGAGCGCCGCCCGGACCTTTATGCGAAGTGGGAATATGCGGACTGACCGTCAGGCGATGACCCTGCTGTTCCGGTTCGGATCGAGGACATGCCATGCGAGGTAGTTGCTGACTGTCTCCGGATTGTGCTCGAACATCGAACAATGCCCCAGCCCAGGCAGTACGTGGAACTTCGCTCCGGGTGCCAGGTTCGCCAGCAATTCGCCCTCGGCCGGGGGTGCGCACTGATCTTGTTCGAAAGACACGACATCCAGCGGCACTGCCAAGGCCGGGACCCTGTCTTGGACATTGAAGTCGACGCATGCCCGCCACTGGGTGGGGATCGATGCCTCCATGTCTTCGATGGCTTGGGACTCGGATAGGGCCGTTTGTATACGGTTCCAGGTCTGAGGGTCACCCAACGCCTCCGCTGTGTAGTACATCGGGGCGTAATGGATGGCGTGGAAATCGGCCGGCATCCGCACGCCTTGCGCGCGAAGGGCAATCTCCGCCCGCATATAGTCGCCCACCCAACCGGAATCGCCGCGTGCACCGCCCGCAAGACTGACTACGGAGGCCACCAGATCCGGCCTGTCGAGGGCCAGCTGAAGAGCGACGAAGGCTCCCATTGAGTGGCCGACCACAGTTGCCGGCGAGTCGCAGGTTTGTTCCAGGAGATCCGCCGCATCAGAGGCCATGTCCGCTATGGACCACGGAAGCAGGTCCGCGCACTCGGTTCCGGGTGTACCGCGGTTGTCGAAAGTGATGTTGCGGAAGGCCTTCTCGAAGTTCGGAACAAAATGGTCGTGCCACGCTGATCCCCGATAGCCGCCTCCGGAGATCCAGAGAAGATTGGGGCCCTCGCCGGATACAACGTGGTTGGTTGTGAGTCGGCTGAGTTCGATGGCTTGGGGTGTGTAACGGTACGTCGTCATGGCTGGTCGACCTCGTCGTCACCCTCCAAGCCCGCGTCGGCAACGCTTATCCACTCCCGTTCTCCCACGAGATCCATGCTTCGGCAGAGGCCGTAGTAGACCAGTGCCGCAACGGCCATGCCGACATAGGGTGCAACGTCGTACCCCAGGATTTCGGCCACAGGCCCGTTCCACGCGCCAGTCATGACAAAGGGGAGCATTGCCAGCAATGACGCAACGTAGGCGGCGAAGCCGCGCCAATTCCAGCCCCCGTAAATTCCTCGGGGATTGAAGATCTCCCTGATCGAATAGCTGCCCTTGCGGACAAGGAAGAAGTCGACGAGGTTCGTGGCAGTCCAGGGTGCCAAGGCGTACAAGAGGATCGTCAGGAAGGTTCCGTAGCCGGCAAGAAGTGTGTCTGTTGCGGCCAAGGCGATGCCCAGGGAGACAATTCCAAAGGCTGCGGTCAGGGCAATTCGCATGGTGGCGGTCGGTCGCACGGAGCGGATGCTGTCCAGGATGCTGATCACCGTGAGCGAGCCGCCGTAGAAGTTCATGGATCCCAAATATATGGTTCCGATCAAACCGAGGACCAGGACGATCGAACCGAAACCGCCGAACACGGCATTTCCACCGAAAAAGAAGGCTTCGATGATTCCTGTTCCCGGAAAGGCAGCGGTTACCACGGCGGCAACGCCCATGACCCAGATGGAAGAGACAGCAAGGCCGAGGTAGGTGCTGAAGAAGGAAGCTTTGACGCTCATGTGCGGTAAATACCGCGTGTAGTCGGAGACGTAAGGCGCCCACGCCAAGCACGCAGCGGCCGCGGCGGCTCCTTGGGCCAGGAAAAACGTCATGGAGAAGCCGTCAGTGGAAAACGCGCCCTCCGGGAAAGTCAGGACCGGCGGCATCGCAAACGTGATGACGAGGTAGCACAGGAGAAAGGCGAGGGCTATCCATCGGGCCAATTTGTGAACAATGTTGTAGCCGACCGCCGCGACGATGACAGAGAGAGCTGTCGTCGCAACCATGCCGACGTTCTGCGGAATGGAGAACAGCAGCTCCAGTGTCTGGCCCATCAGGACCACCCCGAAGACGCTGAATCCGATGTATGCGGCGGCGGCGATGACGTAGATCAGGGCAGCGCCACGATACCCGTACTGCGGCCGGGACTGGATCATCTGGGGCATGCCGAGTTGCGGTCCCTGTGATGAGTGGAAGGCCGCAAAGAACGTGCCGAATGCCGAGCCTACAACGATGGCAAGAAGCGAATAGAAGAGATTCAGCCCGCTCAGGACGCCGATGGTTCCGATCGCCAGGGACGCAAGGTTGGCTGAAGAGGTGAACCAAACAGGCGTTACATGCCATGGCTTTCCATGCCGTTCCCGGCGCGGGATGTACTCGATCGAACGCCGTTCGAAAATCGGCGCATTGGACCTTGCTGCGTTTGCGTGGGAAGACTGGCTGTCCCGCGTTGCTGATTTCATGGGTTTCCTAAGGAGGTTCTACGCTCGCGGCAGCGGCCGAGGCCATGGATGTTTCTACATTGAGCGGTCCATGGGCTGGGTGCAACACTATTGAATAGTTGTTCAAGCTGCTGCGAGTCGAGCATGTGTGATGCAGGAAACACTAGAATTATCAAGCAAGTGGACAATGCGCGGTTGCGCTAATCGCAACTCGAGTGGAGTTGGTTATGGACGAAACATCAGGGCTCCGGGAGAGGGTCCGCGATTTGGTCCTGCGGACGCCGGGGACGCAGGGGAACTTCGCTGCCGCGGCGGCCATGGACAAAACGAAATTCTCGAAGTCGCTGAACGGCGTTCGGAAGTTCACGGCTTCAGAGCTCGGAAGAATCGCTTCACACGGTGGGGTGTCGACCGACTGGCTGTTGTATGGCCGCGGTGAGGCAGCCAGCAAGCGGGGACCAGCATCGGACGCGACGGCACCTGGAAGGGCCGCCGTCACCATGAAGAACGACGCACCCCACGAGAAAATCCTTGTGGAGACTTGGAAGCTCATCGCAAAGCATGGCTACAGGGGCGTGAGGGTTTCGGACGTGGCCCACGCAGTTGGTTCCAGTCCGAGCCTGGTCATCTACTACTTTTCTTCTCGCGATGAACTGTTGAACGCGGCCATGAGGCGCCACATGGAGCACTCCTTTGTTCGCCAGGTCGACGAGCTGAGGGGAATCAGTTCACCCAAGGACAGGATTCTGCGCCTCATTGAATTGCAGCTGCCGCTGGATGACAGCTCCAAGGAGGAATGGACATCCTGGATCCAGGTTTGGAGCGAATGTGTGCTGGAACCTCGCTTCAGGCGGATGTACTGGGACGCCTATCGCAAGTGGGACGGTTTCATTGCGCAGACCATCCGACTCGGCCAACATCAGGGCATCTTCAATGGCGGAGACCCGGAAGGGATGACGGCGCAGCTCACGTCGATGATCGACGGACTGGGCATCCAAGCGCTGCTCGGTGTTCCTGGCCGGGACGTCAATGATATGCGTCGGCAGTTGCATGATTTTGCCAGGAGGACCCTGTTCGCCTGAGAATTGCCATCAAAGTCGCCTAATTAAACCCTGGCCCGACGCGCTTTCACCAGCGAGCCCAGGGCAGCAAGAAGTCCTGCGAAAAGCAGCGTTCCGAGAATGACCGAGTACGAGGCGCCGAACTCGAGCCGGAAGCTGCCATGCGGGTCTTGCTGATGGTCGAGGTACGCAGATCCAGACATGCCCGCGTCCGAAAGTACGCCCACTGCGACCAGCACCAAAATAGCCGCAGCCAGCACAGCGACGATTGCCCCGCAAATTCCGATGGCTGGGTTGCACTGCTTGGACATAGGGGAGCTCCTTAATGACAACGCTTGTGTTGTGTGCCTCGAACCTAATCGATAAGCCGCGCTTCTTGGACACCCTTTTCAAAATTAGGTGGTGAAACCGGCAAAAATAGGTGGTGAAAACGGTCAATTGGGGGTTTTGACATGGTCCTCTAGGTGGTGTCCATCGAGCCTCAGTCAACCAGCGAATCCACATACTGCAACGCGATCCACAGCTCCGCGCGAATCTGTGCCGCGTTAAGGTCCAGGTCCAGCAGTTCCCCGATCACGCCGATCTGCCGCCGCACGCTGTTCCGGTGCAGGCCGAGCAGTTTGGCTGAAGCGTCCCAGCTGCCGTTCTCGGTGAGCCAACCGCGCAGCACCGACAGCAGGGGATCACGACGTTCCGGTTCCAAGGCAAGCAAGGGAGCCAGGACGCGTGACGCCAGCATGGTCCCGGCGTCCCTGCCAAGCAGCCCTGTCACAGACCACGTCACCTCATCCACGCGTGCGCTGACGCCCGTTGAAAGCACGCGTGCGCGGAGAGTGCTGACTCGTTGGTAGGCTGCGGCCAGCCCGTTGAGCTCGGTAGGTTCGCCGATCACCAGGCGCCAGCCGAGTTTCTCCACATCGGCGAGCAGCGAGTCGTCCACGCGCAGGCGGGTGATGGCGGCGAACCCGTAGTCCGTGATTTCCACGAGCTTGGTGTCGAACAGCCGACGCCACTGCAGCACTTCCCGCACGGGCCCATCGTCCACGGAGCCATCGACTCTGATGCCTTGGACCACCCGCATCTGGCCGGATCGCGTGGAGGAGAGGCTTTGGGCCAGCAGATCCTTCAAACCGTTCACGTGCTTGGTCCCGCCCGAAGCCAAGGACTCGGGATGGAGCAGCATGGCGGTTGCCAGCTGGCTCGGTGCCAAGGATCCGCTGGTCCGCTGCCGCACCAACAGCTCCAACAATCCCACCGCCGACTGCACCACGTTGTTCTGAGCAGGCGTCAGCGGCACATCCGAACCCAGGATCAGCGCGCCGAGGTTCGCATCCTTCGTACTCCGCAGCGGATGGCCGAACACCAACGCGGACCCCGCTTCCTCAAACCCATCCATTTCCACCCGCGGCCCGCTGCCGGACAGCAACCGTTCCAGCATGGGTGCCAGCAAGGAATGCTCGACGCCTGTGCTGCCGCCGGCGCTGTTGCCGCGGGCGCGGACCCGCCCGTCCGCACCCACAAGGACCGCCCACACGGGAACCCGACGGACCAACGCCGCGAGCAGTTCGTGCTCCGGCCTGGGGGAGAGCACGGCCCGCATGAGTTGCCGGTTGGTGTCGGCAAGTTGCCGGAAGACCCGGGCGTTGTCCGTTTCAAGGAGCTGCGAAAAGGACAGCCCGATCGCGGCGAACGGCAGGGACTCCGGGACTTCGAACAACGTGAGGTTGTGCGTCCGGCAAGCGTCAAGCAGGACATCGGGAACGGCGTCGAAATAGGGCTTGATACCAAAGCCCAGCGCAGCAACCTTGGCTCCCACCAGCCGCCGAACGTAGGCGTCCACCTTCGCCGCCGAGCCACCCTTCCCCAGGAAGGGCAACCCGGCGGTAAGCAGGAATTCGCCCTCCGGCAGATAGGGAGTTGGATCCTCAAGCTCACTCGGCTCCACCCATCGCAGCAGGGTGGCGCCGCTGCCGCCGTCATGAAGTGTCTTCAACTCCGGCGGCAGCTGCTCCAGGAACTGCTCAAGCGTGACGAAACTCAGGCGGGCGCTCGCGGGCTCAGGCAACATGGCCCTGCCCGGCGTCGGCCGGCTCCTGGTAGTCGGGGCATTCGAAGGCACTCGTTTGATAAGCGCGGGGGAGGCGTGGCGCGATCCGGTTGATGATCTCGTCGCCGTGGCTGCCTATCGCGGCGCCCCAGTCGTCGGCGCTCGCAGCCCCGCTGGCCGGATCACCGAACAGCACAGCGGTGTCTCCGACGTCGATGCCCGTGGCGTCAGGGCCGAGGTCCACCATGAACTGGTCCATGCAGACCTTGCCGATCACGGGAACACGACGCCCTGCGATGTTCACCACGGAACGCCCGGTGATGCCTTTCGGGATGCCATCCGCGTAGCCGAGCGGGATGAGACCAAGGTAACGGGGCTCGTAGGTGATGGCCTGGTGTTCGTAGCTGACGCCCGTACCAGCCGGAACTTTCTTGACCATGACCAATGGCGCGGTGGCACTCAGGGCGGGTCGCAGCCCGAAATCCGCTGGATCCAGGTGGTCGGCGGGGGCCAAGCCGTAGATCGCCAAGCCTGCACGGACCATATCGAAGTGGAATTCGGGCCGGTCCAGGATGTTTGCCGAGCTTGATACGTGCCTCAGTTCGGGGGAGAGCCCTGCGTCCCGTGCCTGCTGGGCGGCGTCCTCGAACTCCGCGACGGCGGCCGCGTTGGCCGGATGCGCGGGGACATCCGCCCAGGCCAGATGGGTCCAGATGCCACGGACCCGCAGTGTGCCATCGAGCTCTGCCTGACGTGCCCGGGCCACCAGTTCGGGCCAATCCTCCTTGCGCGCGCCGCCGCGGCTGAGGCCGCTGTCGAGTTCCAGATGTACGACGGCGGGACGGCCCAAGCGGCCGGCGATGCCTTCCAGCACCTCCAGCTGATGGACGCTTCCCAGGGACACATCGATGTCGTTTTCGAGTGCTTCGAGGATGGTGGCGCTGGTCTGGGATGCCAGATAGAGCCAGGAAAGAATCGGGACTGTGATTCCTGCTTGGCGCAGTGAAATGGCTTCGGACAGCTGGGCCGTGCCGAGCCAGTTGGCTCCTGCTTTGACCGCCGTGCGGGCCACCTCCACGAGGCCGTGGCCGTAGGCATTGCCCTTGACTACGGCCATGAACGACGGCGCTTCAGTGCGCTTTTTCAGGACTTTGATGTTGTCTGAAATCGCAGACAGATCGACGGTGACCTGGCCGGAAAGGACCGCCGGAGTGGGCGATGATTGATGTGCATTACGTCTCATGGATGAACACTATAGGTCATTTTGCACCAGCTTGAGAGGTGGCTCACATGACAGTCTTGAAGCGGGGAAACCGACCAACTACTCAGAAGGGACGTCAACGGTGACTGTGCCTGTGAATACCCAAGACCCGACTCCGGCGAGCCTGGCCCGGCCTGGCCTCGGAGCCCAGTTGCTGCGCCGCAAGCCCATTACCCAGATGGTCAGCGAAGCCGGAAGCAGCGAAGGTGGCACGCCCCTGGTCCGCAGCTTTGGTGTCCTGCAACTGACCATGATCAGCGTCGGTGCCACGCTCGGCACGGGCATCCTGGTGATCCTGGGCGAATCCGTGCCGCTGGCAGGCCCCGCCATCTGGATCTCCTTCGTCATTGCTGGCCTGGCGGCGTTGTTCTCCGCAGTCTCCTACGCCGAGATGGCGGGGTTGGTTCCCGTTGCGGGCTCCAGTTACTCCTATTCCTACGCCACGATGGGCGAGGGGATGGCATGGATCTGCGGCTGGTGCCTGGTGCTCGAGTACGCCGTGTCCGTGGCCGCAGTGGCCGTGGGCGCAGGCCAGTACGTCAATGAGACGCTCGCTGCATTCGGGCAGGTACTGCCGGATGCCATGAGCCAGCCGCCGGGTGACGGGGGAGTGGTGAACGTTCCAGCGATGGTGATCGTGGTGCTGGCCATGGTCCTCCTGGTTCGCGGAGCCCGCGAAAGCGCTTGGATCAACACGGCCGTGGTCATCATCAAGGTGGGCATCCTGTTGTTCTTCTGCGCCGTGGCCTTCACGGCGTTCAATGCCGGAAACTTCGAGCCCCTCCTCCCTATGGGCGCAGCCGGTGTCTCCGCAGCCGCGTCCAGCGTCTTCTTCTCCTATATCGGCTTCGACGCTGCCTCAACGGCCGGCGAAGAGGCACGCAACCCGAAGCGGGACCTTCCCCGGGCCATCATGCTGTCCATGGTGATCGTCACCAGCATCTACGTGCTGGTTGCTGTCGCCGCCATCGGGGCACGCCCCTGGGGTTGGTTCGACGGCACCGAGGCTGCCTTGGTGCAGATCCTGCACGAAATTACCGGGCAGCCTTGGATTGCACTGGTCTTTTCCGTTGGTGCAGTGCTTGCCATCGCCAGCATCGTGTTGACTGTCCTCTACGGCCAGACGCGCATCCTGCTCTCCATGTCACGCGACGGCATGGTGCCCAAAGTGTTCGGCCGCGTCTCCCGCCGCACCGGCACTCCGGTGGCCGGGACGCTGATCGTGGGTACCGCCGTCGCGCTGACCGCCGGCCTGGTTCCACTGGGTGCGCTGGCGGACGCTACCAGCATCGGCACGCTGTTTGCCTTCGCGCTGGTGAACGTCGCCGTGATCTATCTGCGCCGCAACCGTCCGGATTTGAAGCGAAGCTTCCGGGTTCCGCTGTACCCGATCACGCCAGTGCTGGGCACCCTCATGTGCGCCTACCTCATGGCCAACCTCGGTGCCGATACCTGGATGGTCTTCGGCATGTGGATGCTCGTGGGCATCGCCATCTACTTCGGCTATGGACGCCGGAACTCCAAGGTAGCCGCGCTCAGCGAGCAGGACTACCGTGAACTGACCACCAGGGCCGTGAGCCCGGAACCTGTGAAAGCAGACAACGCATGACCATCGCCACAGAACTACCCACCGACCCGTCCGCCGTCATCCCGGCGGAGGCTCCCATCACCATGCTGAACCCGGACTTCCCGTTCAGCTACGACCATTACCTGGCACATCCCGAAGGTCTGGGCTCGGTCCCCGAAGAACGCCTCGGAACCGAGGTGGCCGTGATCGGCGCAGGCCTCTCCGGACTGGTCACCGCCTACGAACTCATGAAGCTCGGCCTGAAGCCGGTCATCTACGAGGCCGACCAGATCGGTGGCCGCCTCCGGACCGCGAGCTTCCCCTCAGCCCCCGGCGTGGTGGCAGACCTCGGCGGCATGCGGTTCCCTGTTTCCGGCAAGGCCTTCTACCACTACGTGGACCTCCTGGGACTGGAAACCCAGGACTTCCCCAACCCGTTGGCTCCCGTCACCTCCAGCACGGTGATCGAGTTGGCCGGGAAGAAGCACTACGCCACGACGCCCGAGGACCTTCCGGCTTTCTTCCACGAAGTTGCAGATGCCTGGAAGGACGCCATTAAGGACGGCGCCGCCTTCACCGAGATGCAGGACGCCATCAAGGCCCGCGATACCAAGCGCATCAAGGAACTCTGGAACGAGCTCCTGCCCCAGTTGGACGAGCAGACCTTCTACGGCTTCATCGCGGCGAGCAAGTCCTTCAAGGACGCAGGCTTCGCGCATCGTGAGGCGTTTGGGCAGGTCGGTTTCGGCACGGGCGGCTGGGACACCGACTTCCCCAACTCCATCCTCGAAATCCTTCGCGTCGTCTATACGGACGCAGATGACCAGCACCGCCTCATTGCGGGAGGAGCCCAACGGCTCCCCGAGGCACTGTGGAACCACGCGCCGTCGGGCATTAAGCACTGGCCGGAAGGCACCTCCCTGGCGTCGCTGCACTCGGGTTCGCCGCGTGGTGCCGTGGACAACATCCGCCGGGCGGATAACGGTGACCTGGTGGTCCGGGAGAGCTGGGGCCGCGAAGCAACCTATCCGGCCGTAGTGACCACGTGCCAGTCGTGGCTGCTGTCCACCCGGATCCACACCGAAGAGGCACTGTTCCCGTCGGAGCTGTGGACGGCAATCGAACGCTCACATTACATGCAGTCGTCCAAGACGTTCGTGATGGTGGACCGTCCGTTCTGGAAGGACATCGATCCGGAAACCGGCCGCGAAGTGTTGTCCATGACGCTCACCGACCGCCTCAACCGCGCCACGTACCTGCTCGACGACGGCCCGGACAAGCCCGCGGTCATCCTCCTGTCCTACACATGGAACGATGATGCCCTGAAATGGCTCGCCCTCAGCGCCGAAGAACGGGTGAAGCTCATGCTGCACTCCCTGGAACAGATCTACCCGGGAGTGGACATCGCCAGCCACATCGTGGGCCAGCCGATCACGGTCTCCTGGGAAGCGGACCCCAACTTCATGGGTGCCTTCAAAGCCAACCTGCCCGGACACTACCGGTACCAGCAGCGGCTGTTCACGCACTTCAGACAGGACAAGCTTCCCGAGAGCCAGCGCGGCATCTTCCTGGCAGGGGACGACGTGTCCTTCACCGCCGGCTGGGCCGAGGGTGCTGTGACCACCGGACTGAACGCTGTGTGGGGCGTGGTGAACCACCTCGGCGGTTCCTCCGCGGCCGGTAACCCGGGTCCGGGTGAGATGCTCGACGAGCTCGGCCCGGTATCCCTCGATTAAGGACGTTGCGGGGCCCGCTCTCCGCGCTAAATCGCTCGTTTAGCGCGTCGAGCGGGCCCCGCATCTTTGCTCTAAGCGCCGTGCATTTCCCGGTGCGCGGCAGCGAGTTCCTTGTAATGGGCTGCGTTGTGCTTCACGCCCTCAAACTCCTCATCCGTAAGCTCCCGCCGCACCTTGGCCGGCACACCCGCAACCAGGGAGCGCGGCGGAATCACCGTGCCCTCAAGGACCACGGCTCCGGCGGCGATGAGGGAACCCGAGCCGATCACGGCTCCGTTGAGGATGGTGGCGCTCATGCCGATGAGGCAGTCGTCCTCCACAGTGCAACCGTGCACTACGGCGCTGTGGCCCACGGAGACGCGCTCGCCCACAGTGCAGGGGAACCCGGGGTCCGCGTGCAGGACCACGTTGTCCTGGAGGTTGGAACCTGCGCCCACCTTGATGGCCGCTGTGTCCGCCCGGACGGAGACGCCGTAGAAGGCGCTGGAATCCTCGGCCAGCGTGGCCTTGCCAATGATCGAAGCCGTGGGCGCCACGAAGGCCGTGTCATGGATGGCCGGAGTGTCCCCGGCGAAAGTGTAAGAGGGAGCCATGACCCCAGCTTAGTTCCCAACTGGGTCGCATTTGTGCGCGTTTTCAGCGCTCAGAACGCGCACTAATGCGACCTAGTTGGGTAGGAACCTAGTTGAACACCACGGTCCGCGTGCCATCCAAGAGCACCCGGTGCTCGGCATGCCACTGGACGGCCTGGGTCAGGGTGCGCCCCTCCACGTCGCGTCCCATCTGCACGAACTGGGCGGCCGTCCGGGCGTGGTCCACCCGGATGACTTCCTGCTCGATGATGGGTCCCTCGTCCAGGTCCGCAGTGACGTAGTGGGCCGTGGCGCCGATCAGCTTCACGCCGCGTGCGTGTGCCTGGTGGTACGGCTTGGCTCCCTTGAAGGACGGAAGGAACGAGTGGTGGATGTTGATGGCCCGGCCGTTCAGTTCCCTGCAGAGATCGTTGGAGAGCACCTGCATGTAGCGGGCCAGCACTGTCAGCTCAATATCGTGCCCGGCGATCAGCTTCAGGAGTTCCGCCTCGGCCTGCGGCTTGGTTTCAGCGGTGACCGGGATGTGATGGAAGGGGATGCCGTAGAACTCCGCCAACGACTCCAGGTCCCGGTGGTTGGACACGATGGCCGGAACCTCGATGGGGAGGGTGCCGGCACGCTGCTGGAACAGGAGGTCGTTGAGGCAGTGCGCGTCCTTGGAGCACATGATGATGGTCCGGACCTTTTCGCCTACGGGGTTGATCTGCCAGGTCATGCCGAAGGATTCTGCGACTGGCCGCAGCGCGGCGGCCAGTTCCGCCTGGGGGCTCGACGTCGTTGCCTCCACCCGCATGAAGAAGTTGCCTGTGCTGGGGCTTCCGTACTGCTGCGAATCGGCGATGTTGCAACCTGCGTCAAGAAGGGCTCCGGCGACGGCATGGACAATGCCGGGGCGGTCAGGGCAGGAAAGGGTCACAACAAATGCGGAGTCAGTCACATGATCAAGCCTACCTGCGCGGCGTTGTTGTACTGTTAACGGGTCGCGACTGGCGTTGGGTGGACTACCACCAGGGAGCGGCAATCACGAAGACCACGGATCGTACGCCTGGGCCGAGGGTCATGTCTTACCGCTGCAGCACGTGACCTATGCCTCCCGTAACGGAGGGGACGAGGTAATGCCGCTGCCGGTAGCCTGACCTGTAGCACCACCCATTCCCTAGCCAGGAGATCTCCGTGACTACCACCACTTCAGCGTCTGTCAGCAACCAGTCGCTCGCCGAACTCGATCCCGAGATCGCAGCAGTCCTCGACCAGGAGCTTGGCCGCCAGCGCGGCACCCTGGAAATGATCGCCTCCGAGAACTTCGCCCCCCGCGCAGTCATGGAAGCCCAGGGCTCCGTCCTGACCAACAAGTACGCCGAAGGCTACCCGGGCAAGCGCTACTACGGTGGCTGCGAATACGTGGACGTCGCTGAGCAGCTCGCCATCGACCGGGTCAAGGCACTTTTCGGCGCCGAGTACGCCAACGTCCAGCCGCACTCCGGTGCACAGGCCAACGCCGCAGCGTTGTCCGCCATGATCACCCCGGGCGACAAGATCCTGGGCCTCTCCCTGGCGCACGGTGGGCACCTGACCCACGGCATGAAGCTCAACTTCTCCGGCAAGCTGTACCAGGTTGCGGCCTACCAGGTTGAAGAAGACTCCTTCCGCGTGGACATGGACAAGCTCCGCGAGCAGGCCATCGCCGAGAAGCCGCAGGTCATCATCGCCGGGTGGTCCGCCTACCCGCGCCACCTGGACTTTGCAGCCTTCCGCTCCATCGCTGACGAGGTTGGTGCGCTGCTCTGGACGGATATGGCCCACTTCGCCGGCCTCGTCGCAGCGGGCCTGCACCCGAGCCCGGTGCCGCACTCCGACGTCGTGACCTCTACGGTGCACAAGACCCTGGCAGGCCCGCGTTCCGGCGTGATCCTGGCCAAGGAACAGTACGGCAAGAAGATCAACTCCAACGTCTTCCCGGGCCAGCAGGGCGGCCCGCTCATGCACGTCATTGCTGCCAAGGCCGTTGCCTTCAGGATCGCCGGCAGCGACGAATTCAAGGAGCGCCAGGAGCGCGTCCTCGAGGGTGCCAAGATCATCGCTGACCGCCTCAACCAGTCCGACGTTGCCGAGGCCGGCGTGTCCGTCCTCACCGGCGGCACCGACGTCCACCTGGTCCTCGTGGACCTGCGCAACTCGCAGCTGGACGGCCAGCAGGCCGAAGACCTCCTGCACTCCGTGGGCATCACCGTGAACCGCAACGCCGTTCCGTTCGACCCCCGCCCGCCGATGGTCACCTCCGGCCTCCGCATCGGTACGCCTGCCCTGGCTACCCGCGGATTTGGTGCCGCTGAGTTCACCGAGGTTGCGGACATCATCGCAACGGCGCTGAAGTCCGGCTCCGCCACCAACGTGGAAGCCCTCCAGGCCCGCGTCGACAAGCTCGCTGCCGACTTCCCGCTGTACCCGCAGCACGAGCAGTGGTAAACAGCGGTTCCCGCGACAACAGGCGCTGAAAACGCATTACCCGGGCACTGAACCGGAGCCAACGGGATCCGCCGCCACACCCAGAGGCGGCGGGTCCCGTTGGCATGAGCCTCCACCACAGGTCACCCACCAGAGAGAGCAGATGGAATGACACAGTCCACCGCACAGATCCTTGACGGCAAGGCCACCGCCGCTGCCATCAAGGCAGAACTGACCGAACGCGTTTCCGTCCTCGCAGGCAAGGGCATCGTCCCGGGCCTGGGCACCATCCTGGTGGGCTCCGATCCTGGAAGCACCTGGTACGTCGGCGGCAAGCACAAGGACTGCGCCGAGGTAGGCATCCAGTCCATCCGCCGTGACCTCCCGGAGGACATCAGCCAGGAGGACCTCCTGAAGGTTGTCCGGGAGCTCAACGAAAACCCCGAGTGCACGGGCTACATCGTCCAGCTGCCGTTGCCCAAGCACATTGACCAGGACGTCATCCTGGAGGCCATGGACCCTGAAAAGGATGCCGACGGCCTGCACCCCATGAACCTTGGCCGCCTGGTGGCCAACGTGAACGGCGAAATGAAGTCGCCGCTTCCCTGCACGCCCAAGGGCTGTGTGGAGCTGCTCCGCCGCCACGGCATCGAGCTCAAGGGCAAGCGCGTCCTGGTGGTTGGCCGCGGCGTCACCATCGGCCGGCCCATCGGCCTCCTGCTCACCCGCAAGGAAGTCAACGCCACGGTAATCCTGGCGCACACGGGAACGGTTGACCTGCCCGCCGAACTCCGGCAGGCCGACGTCGTGATCGCCGCTGCCGGCGTACCGCACATGATCAAGGCCGAAGACCTCAAGCCGGGCGCAATCGTGCTCGACGTCGGCGTCAGCCGCGTGGACGACGGCAACGGCAAGGCTGTGGTCACCGGAGACGTGGACCCGGCAGCGGCCGACGTCGCCGCCTGGCTGTCCCCGAACCCGGGCGGCGTGGGTCCGATGACCCGCGCGATGCTCCTGGCCAACGTGGTGGAGAGCGCCGAGCGCCAGGCCGGTATCGCCTGAGAAAACGCTAACAAGACGCCTACTCCTCCGGGAGTAGGCGTCTTGCTCCGTTACGAGGACGCCCTTTGTCCTACCTCCGTCTACTCTCGTTGTATGCGCCCCTATCAAGGCCCCTTACTTTTCGAGGGACCTCCCCGCCGCTTCAACGGCCCACCCACTGCTTTCATCGTCATCACGGTCGCCGTCATCCAGGTGGTCGGCACGCTGTTTTCCGCGAGCCACCAGGAGGCCGGCAGGCCGCTGGATGTGTTCGGCATCCTGCTCCTGCTGGTGGGCCCGGCGGGTCTGGCTTTCCGGAAGCGTTCCCCGGAGCTGATGCTGCCCCTGGCGCTCGTGGCCACAGGCATGTACCTCGCCTGGGGGTACGCATGGGGTCCGATCGTGGTGTCGCTGGCTCTTGCCATCGTGCTGACCGCCGCTGCGGGCCTGCGCTGGCAGGCATGGTTGGGAGCCGGGCTTGCTGCCGCCGCCGTGGTGGCCGGAGCCGTGATGGCGGGCGACGACGGCTGGCCTTTCCGCGCCTCGGCGGGCGTGGCGTGGGCCGCGATCCTGGTGATCCTGGGGCAGGGCATCCGTCGGCGCAGCGAACGCTTCGCCGAGTACCGGCGCCGGCGGGAGGCCGCAGCGAAGGCCGAACGCGACGGATACCGCCTCACCCTCGCCCGCGATATCCACGATGTCGTGGCGCACTCCCTCTCCATGATCAACGTCCAGGCCTCGGTGGCCCTGCACTTGGGCACGGAGGATCCCTCGAAGCTCAGGCCAGCCTTGGAAGCCATCAAGACCGCCAGCAAGGAGTCCCTGACAGAGGTCCGGCAACTGCTGGGCGTGCTGCGGGAGGACGTGCCGTTCGAACCCGCGGCGGCGCCCACGCTGGACCGCGTTGCCGAGGTGGTCAAGCAGGCCGAGTTGGGCGGTCTGCAGGTGCGGCTGGACGATGAGACAGACCATTCGGCCATCGCTCCCGCCCAGCAGGAAGCGGCCTACCGGATCATCCAGGAGGCCCTGACCAACGTCGGCAGGCACTCAGGTGCACAGGCTGCCGTCGTGCGTTTGCTGGTGCGCAACGGAACCGAAGGCGGGCTGCTCACCGTGCAGATTGACGACGACGGCGCCGGCATGGGCCTCTCGGTCCCCGGCAACGGCCTCACGGGGATGCGAGAGAGGGCTGCGGCCCTGGGCGGGACGGTCACCCTTGACGAACTGGCGCCCGGGTTGCGTGTGCACGCACTCTTGCCCCTGCCCGCAGAACGGGACCACGCGTGATCCGCATCCTCCTGGCCGATGACCAGACCCTTATCAGGGCAGGATTCCGTGCGCTCCTGGACGCCGAACCGGACATGGAAGTGGTGGCCGAGGCCGGCACAGGAAGGGACGCCGCACGGCTGGCGGCAAGGGACAATCCGGACGTGGTCCTCATGGACATCCGGATGCCGGACGACGACGGCCTCACCGCCACCCGCCGCATCCTCGCCAACCCGGCACTCTCCGGCACGCGGATCATCATCCTCACCACCTTTGAACTGGATGAATACATCGCCGAGGCTGTCCGCGCCGGTGCGGCCGGCTTCCTGGTCAAGGACACGGAGCCCGCTGAACTGATCCGCGCCGTCCGCGTGGTGCACGACGGCGATGCCCTCCTCTCGCCCTCGGTGACGCGGCGGATCATGGCCCAGTTGGCATCGCACAGCCGGGCTGCGGGGGAGTTGCTCAAGCTGGACCAGGTCACAGAGCGGGAACGCGAGGTCCTGGCGCTGGTGGGGGAGGGGCTGAACAACGCGGAGATCGCCGAGCGGCTGTTCATCACCCCATTGACTGCCAAGACGCACGTTTCCCGGATCATGACCAAGCTCATGGTCAGGGACCGTTCCCAATTGGTGGTCCTCGCGTATGAGTCCGGGCTTGTAAAGCCCGGATGGAGCACCTGAGCCGACTCCCTGCTGAGTACGGCCGGCCACCAAGGTGACTCCCGACGGCGGACGCCCCACCGGCCGCTGAACGGAAGACTCGAACCAGAGCCGAAAGACGGTTCGCGCCGGGCACCGGCGCAGAGAGTTTGGATCACTGACATGTTCACCGCATTGACTTCACTCGTCGGGGAGACCACGCTCGGGGGAGCCTTGGCACACGTGCCGGCCACCGTCGTCGCGCATGGTCCATGGGGTGACGGCGCCTACTGGCCGTTCTTCCTGATCTTCCCGCTGTTCTGGATCCTCGTGATTTTCCTGTTCATCTTCGTGGGCCGCCGGGCATGGCGCCGCAACCACAACTGGGTCGCGACCCAGGGCGCGGAGGGTGTGCTGCGTGAGCGGTATGCCCGCGGGGAAATCGACGAAACCGAATTCCGGCAGCGCCTGGAGGTGTTGCGCTCGCAGCGGCCCGCGTGACCCCCAGCCTGCGTCACCCTCCCCAACTGACTGGCACTTGTGGTTGTTTTGAGGGCTCAGAACAACCACAACTGCCAGCCAGTTGGGCGAATATCTGCAAGAGCTCTTTCACATATCGGTGGGCGCTACTAGTCTGCTGAGGGTGCACAATGAAGCAATCCGCCCTGCAGCCCTCCCGGAATCGCAGCGCGGAACGTCCGCCATGAACCCACCCACCGTCATTCGCGCCCACAACCTCACCAAGACCTATGGTGAGCTCACCGCCGTGGACAACATCTCCTTCGAGGTCCCGGCGGGGGAGTCCTTCGGCCTGCTCGGTCCCAACGGCGCCGGCAAGTCCACCACCATGAAAATGATCGGGGGTGTCTCCCAGCGCACCTCCGGGACCCTCGACATCATGGGCCTGGATCCCGAATCCCACGGTCCCGAAGTGCGGGCGCACCTGGGCGTGGTTCCGCAGCAGGACAACCTCGACGAAGAGCTGAAGGTCCGCGAAAACCTGATCGTCTACGGTCGCTATTTCGGGCTGCCGCTCAGCTACCTCCGGCCCAAGGCCGATGAGCTCCTGGACTTCGCGCAGCTCACAGACAAGGCAAACTCCAAGGTGGATGCCCTGTCCGGCGGCATGAAGCGCCGCCTCACCATTGCCCGCTCGCTCATCAACGAGCCCCGCATCCTCCTCCTCGACGAGCCGACCACCGGCCTGGATCCCCAAGCCCGCCACATCCTCTGGGACCGCTTGTTCCGGCTCAAGGAAAACGGCGTCACCCTCATCCTCACCACGCATTACATGGACGAGGCGGAGCAACTGTGCGACCGGCTGATCGTGGTGGACAAGGGCCGGATCATGGCCGAGGGCTCGCCTGCCACCCTGATCCGCGAGCATTCGTCGCGCGAAGTACTTGAGCTCAGGTTCGGTTCCGAGCGCAACGCGACCATCGGCGTCGAGCTTGAAGGCATCGGCGAGCGGCTCGAAACGTTGCCCGACCGCGTACTCATCTACGCCGACGACGGCGAAGCCGCGCTGGAGCAGGTCTCCGCCCGTGGCTTGCGTCCGCTGACCTCCTTGGTGCGCCGGTCCTCCCTGGAGGACGTGTTCCTGCGGCTTACGGGCAGGAGCCTCGTTGACTGAGGATGAGCTCACGACGGCGGCGCGACCGTTGCGCGCCCACTCACCTGCCGTCTCGGCCGCGAGGGCAAGGAGATGGGGTTCGTTCTTCTACGCCGAGCAGGTGCTCCGCGTCATGCGGAACTACGGCTGGTCCGTGGTGCTGTACAGCGTGGGGCAACCGGTGGCCTACCTGTTCGCGATGGGCGTTGGCCTGGCCAGCCTGGTGGATGCCAACAGCGAATCCGTCTTCGGAGGGGTCAGCTACCTGGAATTCGTTGCTCCCGCTTTGTTGGTGTCAGCTGCGGTGATGACGGCCTCGGGGGAGTTCTCCTACCCGATCACGGACGGCTTCAAATGGCGGCGGGTGTTCTACGGGCCGCATGCGTCACCGCTGGTCCCGCAGCAGATCGCCGCCGGACACATCATGGCCAGCAGCCTGCGGTTCCTGCTTCAGTCTGTGGTGTACTTCGCGGTGGTGGCCATGTTCGGTGCCTCGCCGGGTCCATGGGGCTGGGTCTCGGCGATCGTGGCTACCGTGGCCGCCCTGTCCTTTGGCTTGCCGCTTATGGCGTATGCCGCCAGCATCACCCAGGACAAGGGGCAGTTCGCCCTGGTGCAGCGCTTCATCGTGATGCCCCTGTTCCTGTTCTCCGGCACGTTCTTTCCCCTGGACACGCTGCCGCTGGCCGTCCGGTGGATCGGCTGGATCTCCCCGGTCTGGCACGGGACGGAGCTGGGCCGGGTGTTCACCTACGGCATGGACGAGAACCCGCTGCGGACGCTCACGCACGTGCTGTACCTCCTGGCCACCGCGGCCGTAGGATTTGTGCTGGTCCGCCGGCAGTTCGTGAAAAGGATGGGCTCATGAGTGTCCTGACCGGCGGGCACAGCGCCACCGACGTAGCCCGCGAACGGAAGTTCGGCCCCCTGTACTCCCGCAACGCCAAGGCCGTAGTAGCCCGGGGACTGATGGCGGCGAAGTCCAGCACATGGCTGGTGCTGTTGTCCGGCTTCTTCGAGCCGGTGTTGTTCCTGCTGGCCATGGGCGTGGGAATGGGCTCCATCGTGGGCACGGTCCAAGGCCCCGGCGGCGAGGAGATCAGCTATGCGGCGTATATCGCGCCGGCACTCCTTGCGGTCTCGGCCATGAACGGCGCCATCTACGACTCCACGTGGAACGTCTTCTTCAAGATGAACTTCGCCAAGCTCTATCAAGGCATGCTGTACACGTCCCTGGGGCCACTGGACGTTGCCATCGGTGAGATCTTCCTGGCCTTGCTCAGGGGCCTGCTGTATGCCACCGGATTCACGGCAGTCATGGGTGTCATGGGTTTGCTGACCACATGGTGGGCCATCTTGGTGATTCCGGCCTCGGTACTCATCGCCTTCGGTTTTGCGAGCTTCGGCATGGGCATCACCAGCTTCATGAAGACGTTCCAGCAAATGGACTGGATCAACTTCTTCCTGTTGCCCATGTTCCTGTTCAGTGCCACGTTCTACCCGCTCAGTGTTTACCCGCAGCCCATCCAGTGGTTCATCCAGGCAATGCCGTTGTGGCATGGCGTGGAGTTGCTGCGGCAAATCAGTGTTGGCGTCTTTACCCCTGCCACGGCCATCCACGTGGGCTACTACCTGGTGATGATCGTGCTGGGCATCATGTTGACCACGGGAAGGCTGCGCCGGCTGTTCCTGAAATGACTGTTCGCCGTGCGTGGAAGCCGGTCCGGGCACCTGCGGGCGTTTGAGACAATGGATCCATGCAATCTCTCGGTGACCCGCACCCTTCCACGTCCACGTCCGCCCGCGGCCCCCTCAAGGGCTTCCGCATCGGCGGCCTGGGGATGACTGTCGTCATCATCGCCTTCCTGGTCGCCGTGATCTTCGCGGCCAACCAGAACGACGTCGTGGGCTGGGTCGTTGCTGTTGTCTCCTTCGGCTGGCTCGCACTCGCAGCTTTCGTCGTGTTCAGCATCCAGCGGGCCGCAAAGCGGGCCGGGGCCAAGCTGACCGAAGCGCAAAATGCCTTTGCCGCGGCAACCGGCCGCGCGCCGTCGTCGTCCTCCGCGGACCATGGGGGCACCCGGGTGGTGGCCGAACGCAGCCAGGCGGACGAGGTTCGGGACCTCAAACTGGACCATTCCTTCAAGATCGTCCAGGTCCAGGTCCGGGTGGTGGAAGACGAGCGCGCCAAGGGTGCCGATGCCAACCAGGACACCATCAACCGTGCCCTCGAAACCATCGCCATCACGTCCACCAACGCACGGGACATGATCAAGTCCTCGGGTGACTCCGACGAGCCCGTGGCCGGAACCATCATCGACTAGAGTAGAGCGGGTGAGTACGGCATTGAAGAAGGATTTCCTTCGCATCGCATCGGTCAACGTCAACGGCCTGAGGGCTGCCTACAAGAAGGGCATGGCGGAATGGCTGGAGCCGCGCGAAGTCGACATCCTCTGCCTTCAGGAAGTCCGTGCACCTGACGAGATCGTCAACTCGCTGATCGGTGAGGGTTGGTACATCCTCCACTCCGAGGCCGAAGCCAAGGGCCGGGCAGGCGTGGCCATCGCTTCACGCCAGGAGCCCACGGCCACGCGGGTCGGCAACGGAGACGATTACTTCGATACTTCCGGACGCTGGGTCGAAGCCGACTTCGCCCTGCGGAACTCCGCAGGTGAGGCAACCACACTGACCGCCGTCAGCGCCTATGTGCACTCCGGCGAGGCTGGAACGCCCAAGCAGGATGACAAGTACCGTTTCCTGGACGCCATGACCACCCGCTTGCCTGAACTGGCCAAGCACAGCGATCACGCATTGGTGGTGGGCGACCTCAACGTGGGTCACACCGAACTTGATATCAAGAACTGGAAGGGCAACGTCAAGCGTGCCGGCTTCCTCCCGGAGGAGCGTGCGTACTTTGACCGCTTCTTCGGCGAAGAGATCGGATGGAGGGATGTCCACAGGGGCCTGGCGGGAAATGTCGCCGGCCCCTACACCTGGTGGTCCCAGCGCGGCAAAGCCTTTGACACTGACACTGGCTGGCGCATCGACTACCACCTGGCTACTCCCGCACTCGCTGCCGCGGCTTTCTCGGCAGTAGTGGACCGGGCGCCTTCGTGGGACACCCGCTTCTCCGACCATGCGCCGGTGGTTGTTGACTACCGGCTCTAAAGCTTGACGAAAGTATCTACCCCATGACTACAGCTGAAACTGACGCAGCCGTTCTTCCCGCCGCCAACCCCGTGACCTCCACCAAGCTTGCTGCCGGGGCCAAGCACCGCGTGCTCTCCGGCATGCAGCCTTCGGCCGACTCCCTGCATCTGGGCAACTACCTTGGTGCCCTGATCAACTGGGTCCGTATGCAGGACGAGTACGACGCCGTCTTCTTCATCCCGGACCTGCACGCCATCACGGTCCCGCAGGACCCGGCGGAACTCGCACGCCGCACCCGTGTCACCGCAGCGCAATACATTGCCGGTGGGGTTGACGTGGAGAAGTGCACACTGTTCGTCCAGTCCCAGGTTCCCGAACACGCGCAGCTCGCTTGGGTCCTGAACTGCATCACCGGCATGGGCGAAGCCGGCCGCATGACCCAGTTCAAGGACAAGGCCCAGAAGCAGGGCTCGGACCACGCCAGCGTGGGCTTGTTCACCTACCCCATCCTGCAGGCTGCGGACATCCTGCTCTACCAGCCGCACGGCGTACCGGTAGGCGAAGACCAGCGCCAGCACGTGGAGCTTAGCCGGGACCTCGCCAACCGCTTCAACAGCCGGTTCGGTGAGACGTTCCAGGTGCCCGAGGCCTTCATCCAGAAGGAATCGGCCAAGATCTACGATCTCCAGAACCCCACGGCCAAGATGTCCAAGTCAGCGGAATCGCCGGCGGGCCTCATCAACCTGCTCGACGAGCCCAAGACCGTGGCCAAGCGCATCAAGTCGGCCGTGACGGACACCGAGACCGAAATCCGCTATGACCGCGAGAACAAGCCTGGGGTTTCCAACCTGCTGACCATCTACTCGGCCATCAGCGGTACCCCGGTGGAGAAGATCGTGGCCGACTACCAGGGCAAGATGTACGGCCACCTCAAGGTGGACCTTGCCGAACTCGTCTCAGGTCACTTGGCCCCCATCCGGGAGCGCGCCAACGAACTCCTGGCCGACCCCGCCGAGTTGGACCGCCTCTTGGCCGTTGGCGCGGACAAGGCCCGCGAGATTGCCGCCGCCACCCTCGCCGACGTCTACTCCAAGGTTGGGTTCCTGCCCTACCGCGGTGCAGAGCAGGGAGTCCGCTAAATCCATGTGCGCCGCTGGTCAGCTCAACGTCCAGGCCGACTCCCACCCGGGTGCCGGTCCGGACGGTTCGCCCCAGCCCACTGTCACCGGCACCGGCTGCGGTGCCGGTGACGCCATGTGCGTTGGCGTGATCCTCGGATTCCCGCCGGACATCGCACAGGAACTGCAGGATTGGCGGGCGTCGTTCGGCGACCCCATGGCCGAGGTCATCCCGGCGCATATCACCCTGATCACCACGACGCCCACGCAGGACTGGGAAGCCACCCGGGACCACGTTCGGGCGGTAGCGCAGACCCAGCCGCCGTTCACCATCACCATTTCCGGTACCGGTTCCTTCCGTCCGGTCTCGCCCGTGGTGTTCGTGAACGTGGAGCAAGGCTTCGAGGAATGCGTGCAGCTCCACGAGAAACTGCAGTCCGGTCCCTTGGAGCGATTGCTCCCGTTCCCGTACCATCCGCACGTCACGGTGGCCCACGATGTCGCCCAGGAAAATCTTGACGAGGCAGAAACGGTGCTCAGTGATTACCGGGCTACCTTCCCAGTGGTTAGCATGGGACTTTACGAGCACGACACCAATGGAATTTGGCAGCTACGGGAAGAGCTCGACTTTGGCGGCGACAGTGACGAAGACCAGCAGGCGGAATCCACGTCAACAGGCGGACAGTCCTCCACTGCCAACTGAACTGGCGAAGCTTAAACTCGAACTCCTCCACAAGCGGCAGGACTGGGGCCACAGCAAGCGTGCCGGTGACGGCTTGGCCAAGAGGGCGGGCGCCTTTTTTGCGTTGGCCCTCGCCAAGCTGAATACCAACCGGGCCATGCGTTCGTTCCAGCATTACTCCCGCCAACATGGGCCGCTGTTGAGTGCCGGCATCGGATTCAACATGTTCTTCTCAGTGACCGGCCTTCTTACCACCGGCTTCGCCATTGCGGGCATTGTCCTGGGCGGCAACCCGGTCCTGGAAGACGCCGTGATCCGGAGCGTGGCTTCTGCGGCACCCGGCCTCCTGCAGGTCAACGGCGGGGAAGGCCTGGTGGATCCACAGACGCTCTTGAATCCGTCCGGCCTCGGCTGGACAGCCGCCATCGCCGCCGTCGTAACCATTTTCACCTCGTTGGGCTGGATCGCGAGCGTCCGGGAAGGCGTGCGCGGAGTCATGCAGGCGGATCCCCTCCAGCGCAGCGCCGTGTTGCAGAAGCTCGTGGACGCCGGGACCTTGCTGCTCCTTGGGGTCATCCTGGTGGTCAGCGCCGGTGCCTCGTTGGTGTTCGGTACGGCCGCGGACTGGATCTTTGATGCACTCCGCCTGGATGAGGCAATCGCCGGGCCCATCGCCGGCGTCGTCAAGATCGTGGTTCCGCTCCTCTTGAACTGCGCGACGGCGGCAGTGTTGTTCCGCTTGGCCGGTGGACTGAAGCTGGGGCGCCAGAGCTTCCTGGAAGGGGTTGTCCTGGCAGGCGTGGGGACCACGGTCCTGCAGTTCTTCAGCACTGAACTCCTTGCGCGCGCGGGGAACAACCCGGTCCTGGCTTCCTTCGCGATCATCATCGGGTTGCTGATCTGGTTCAACCTGGTCAGCCAGGTGTATCTCGTCTCAGCAGCGTGGTCGGCCATTCGGGAGGCTGACGTGCAGGCAGGGGAGACGCCGCGCAAGAGGTTCCTCGGCGCCCGCCGGGCCACCCCGCAAACCTGACCGGCCCCGTGGAGGCACCGTGAACAACCAGTTGTGGATAGCCTGCCTCATCGGTGCCGCCATGGGTCTGGTGGTAGGCCAGCTCGTGTTCAACTCACCCTTCTTAGGCATCCTGATCGGCGTCGGCCTGGGCGCGCTGGTGGGCGCATCCCTCGGCCCCAAACGCCCCTAGTGACCCCGCGTTGCGTTCGGCTACGGCGCCTTCACCAAGCCCTCCCAAGCCACGGTCCAACCCGGCGGGAACCCGGGGGCGTGGCGTTCGGGTCCGTCGTCCCACCCGGCGGCCATCAACGCCACTGCCGCCAGCAAGCCACCATTACCGGGGAGATACAACGGCAGGGAATCGGTTTGCCGGTTGTGGCCGTTCGGCAGCACGGTGTTCTTTCCCACGTCCAGCAGCAGCGCGTCCACCGCGGCTTCCGGGTCCTCCAGGCGCGCTGCCGTCATGGCCATCACCGGGTAGTCCCAGCCCCAGGTGCTGGCCCAATCCCAGTCCGCCAGCACGTCGTGCAGGGTGGCCCGCATGGTGTCCGGATCGATCAACCCGGTCGTGGGCACGAAACCCAGGGCGCACAGCATGGACGGGTGGTCGGTGCGGATGGTGAAGGGTTCCACGTCGATCGCGGTATACACCCCATCCACCACGTGCGGTTTGACCATACCTCCTGCTACGTCCTTCCAAGCGGCAACGGGCTCCAAGCCCAGCCGGTCACGCCAAGCACATGCGATGCCCAGCGCCCACTGCCAATAGGCCAGCTCGAACGTGGGGTTGCTGACCCTGCCGCGGATGGACCCGTAACTTTCCTGTGCTGGGACCAACGGCGGCCCGAGCTCGAATCCCCGCTGCGTCGGATGCGCAAAGCCGGCCATGAACGCCGCCGACTCGAACACCATCTCCGCGAATTCTTCCAGCACTTCGCGGCAGGGGTTGGCGCGGTAGGCCAGTTCCGCGAGGTAGATGGGGTGCGGCTGCTGCCAGATCAGGAAGGTGCCGATGGTGCTGGGACTCTCACGTCCATCCGGCCCAACCTGCTTGGGCCAACGCACTCCCTCGAAGCCCTGCTGCTTGGCCGTTTGCCGGGACCTCTCCAGCACCGTGGAGTACCAGCGCAACGAGGGCAGCAGCAGTTCCGGGCGGTTCCATTGGGCAAAGTGGGCAGCGTGCCACCAGTGCATTTCCAAGTGGAAGCGGCCGCGCCACGAGTTGCACACCAGCCCCGTTTCCTGCGGCGGCAACGAGCCGGAGCAGTTGATCGCCGTCAGGTACTGGGAGAGGACAATCCGACGTTCCAATTCCTTGGCCCGCGGGTCATCGGTGGCGTGGAGTTCGATCGCGCCACCGGAGTTCCACAATTTCGGCCAGTACGCGGCAGACGCTGCCGCGACATCGCTGCCTGCCGCCGGTTCCAAGGAACGCACGACGCCGGATGCTGGCCCCGTGCCGGGGCTCGCCTCGGTTGCCGCCCGAGTCGGCTCGGGTGCCGGTGCCGCCTGCCCGATTCCGGCGGTGCCGCGCGGGATGCAGTCGCCATCGCCCGCGGAGAGGAAGGCAATGGACAGGTCCAGAATGGAACCCCGGGCGCCGGATTCTACGTGGTCGTCGGAGCCAACACGGAGCGAATGCTGGCCTGTCTGTTCGATCCGGAGGCTCTTTCCGGTAATGACCACCTCGTAACGCGAGTCATCCAGTTCCCGGTGCACCACCCAGCCCGTCTTCCCGGCGAGTGTCGGGGTGGGCTGCTCCAGGGTGGTGGTGTGCGCGTCCGGCCTGCTCCAATCAGCGGCGTCGTGCCAGGCCTCGGATCCGTACGGGAAGTCCAATCCGACAACCAGGCGGGGCCCCGTTCCCGGCGAGCCCAACGCAGCCGACTCCACGCGCAAGCCGAGCTGGTCGCGGTCGGGGTGGCACGCCGTCGTGACCGTCACGGGGTGGCCCGCCACGGTGAAGCGGCTGGTCACGATTCCGGACCAGAGGTCCAGTGTTTGTTCGGTTCCGGTGATGTCGGCCGGTTCGAGGGCGCGTTCCTTCCCGCCTTCCACCCACCGGAAGCCGATCCTGCCCAGGTCCAGGCGGTGCGCGTTCGCGCGGAGCCACGTTTCTGCCCGGGAAGTTCCGGTTTCCCGGTCATCCACGATGTCTCCCACCATGTCCACGTAGGGCACGGGCCCGCGGGGTGAATCGTAGAGGACAGTGGACCCCGACAAGTCGTAGGAAGCTTCCGGCGGGACGGAGTGCCAGCCCCATTGTGCCTGGGTGCCCAGCAAGGTTCCGGGCGGGAGCTCGTCCCGGGCCCCCACGGGGTAGGAGCCGGGAAATGTCTGCAGGCCA
The DNA here is from genome assembly GCF_044769225.1 of Paenarthrobacter sp. NPDC090522. Lineage (NCBI taxonomy): Bacteria > Bacillati > Actinomycetota > Actinomycetes > Micrococcales > Micrococcaceae > Paenarthrobacter > Paenarthrobacter sp. NPDC090522. The sequence continues at coordinate 65,532 of NZ_JBIVXL010000009.1, read as the reverse complement.
GTGAGGTCCATGGTGAAGGCGAATTCGCCATTGCCCACTGAGACTGGGCTCCGTGGGTCCAGTTCCTTCTGCGTCACGTTGTGGCGCCTGACCAGCGACTCGCGGTCGATGCCGGCACTGGCAGGCTCCAGCACAACGGTGTCCTCAAGCTCACGCAGGGTGAAGAAGGCCGCACGTTCGTTGGGACTCTGGTTGGGCTGGTGCAGCGTCAGGAACAGGCTTCCGTCGAGGGCCCGGGCGATCATGCCGTGGCCGCCGTCCTTGTTCCACAGGGCTTCAGGCTCCTGGATCCAAGGACCCAGCACGGTGCCGGATTGGCTGCGGGCGATGCCCATGGAATAGCCGTGGTCCCCGAAGCTGGACCACAGCATGATGAGTTTGCCACTGGCGAGCCTGTGGAGGAACGGACCGTCGGTGACATGGACTGGAGCGCCCGTGTGGGACGGTTTGTCCAAGGGGCGTGACCACGGAGCCTCGGAAGCCGTGAACAGGAACGTCGGTTCACCCACCGCGCTGCGCAGGTCCGGGCTGAGGCGCTGGGCGACGATGGCGCCGTCGTCGATCTGCTTCCACTCGTGGCAGAAGACCATCCACGGCTGCCTGTCGGCGTCCAGATGGAGTGTTCCGTCAAGGCATTCCCAATCGGGTGGGGTCACCGGCCCGTTGCTCCACGGTGTGTACGGCCCTTCGGCCTCGTCGCTGGAAAGTATCTGGGTTCCGCGGAAATGACCCGGTGCGGTAAAGGTGGCAAACAGGTAGAAACGCCCCTGGTATTCGTGTACTTCGGGTGCCCAGTACTGTTCGTGGCTCCAGAAACCGGGGTCTGGCCGAAAGGCTGGGATCGGCCCCTCCCACTCATTGAGGTCGCTGCTCCGGTAGCAGTCGAATCCTGTGGCGGGACCCGACCAGATGTTCTTGTCGGTGCTGCCGAAGAGCAGGTATTCACCTGTTGCGGGAAGGGTGAGGACGTAGGGATCGCGGATCTGGATGTCGGTAAGTTTCAGGGTCAAGACGGGGCCTCCGGGAAGCTTCCTAAATAGTTAACGATCAGAACTATTGACGCACATGAGAGCGCTTGATACGTTTCAGGAACCGTTTTCTGAGTCTGAAAGAAGCTTACCCAATGGCGCGTAAATCTCTAGGTAGTATCCGAAAATCGTTGGCATTCATTGCCGCACTGGGCCTGGCCGGCTTGGCCACAGGGTGCTCAGCAGGCAGCAACACCCAGGCCGAAAGCGGTCCGGTGGAGATCAGGTTCTCCTGGTGGGGGAACGCCGGCCGCGCAGAGTTGACCAACAAGGCCATCGCCGAATTCGAGGCAGCCAACCCCAACATCAAGGTCAAGCCGGAATACGGCGACATCGGCGGCTACTTCGACAAGCTGGCCACCCAGGTTGCGGCCAACGATGCCCCGGATGTCATCACCATGGGCGGCGCGTATCCCGCAGAATATGCCAACCGTGGCGCCCTCCTGGACTTGTCCAAGGTCAATGGTTCGCTGGATCTGTCCAAGCTGGACCAGGGAGCCCTGGAGAACGGCCAGGTGAAGGGCACGCAGTACGGCGTGTCAACGGGAGCCAATGCTTTGGCGATCGTCGTGAACCCGGCAGTGTTTCAGGCAGCCGGGGTTTCCCTCCCGGACGACAGCAAGTGGAGCTGGGACGACTTTGCACGCATCGCCGGTGACATCACGTCCAAGAGTCCCAAGGGAACCTACGGCACCGCAACCGTCCTGACCCACGACTCACTCGATGCCTTCGCCCGCCAGCGAGGACAGTCCCTCTACACCCAGGACGGCCAGCTGGGGCTGGACAAGGGTACGGTCCAGGCCTACTTCGACTATTCGCTCAAGCTGAGTGAATCCGGGGCCGCTCCGAGTGCGTCCGAGACCGTCGAGAAGCTCAACGTCAGCACGGAGCAGACGCTCATGGGCCTGGGCAAGGCCGGCATGATGCTCACGTGGAGCAACTCGCTCTCGGCGCTCAGCAAGGCATCCGGTGCCGAGCTCAAGCTCCTCAAGCTGCCGGGGGAGACGCCCACGCCGGGTATCTGGCTCCAGTCCTCGCAGTTCTACACCATCTCAGCCCGCAGCAAGCACGCGGATGCTGCTGCCAAGCTGGTGAGCTTTCTGGTGAACAATGAGCAGGCAGCCAAGATCATCCAGAGCGACCGGGGCGTGCCCAGCAACTCCGGGATGCGCACCGCCATCCAGGACCTGCTGACACCGCAGGGCAAGGTTGAGGCGGCCTACATCGACCAGATCGGCAAGATGGACTTCGCGCCCACCTACATCGGCCCCACGGGTTCCACGGCGGTCTCCGAAATCACGGCGCGCATCAACACCGAGGTGCTGTTCAAGCGGCTGAGCCCGGACAAGGCGGCCGAGCAATGGATCAGCGAGAGCAAAGCCGCGATCGGCAAGTAGCCACCCAACTAAGTCGCAGTTAAGCGCGTTCTGGGCGCCCAAAACGCGCTTAACTGCGACCCAGTTGGGAGTCAGGCGGCGTCGCGGACCTCCAGGTACGGGTCAGCCCACGCACCAATGATCCGTGCCACGCGCGCCGCCTGCCCCTTACCTGTGAGCAGGTGTTCGCTGCCTTCGAGCGAAATGAAGCTGCGGGGATGCCGCGCGGTGCGGAAGATTTCGCTGGCATTGTCGATTCCCACCGTATTGTCCGTGGGGGAGTGCATCACCATCAGCGGCTTGTGGAGGGTCCGGATGCAGTCGCGCAGGTCGGCCCGCTCCACGTCTTCCACGAAATGCCGGCGGATCTCCATGGGCCGGCCGCCCAGGTCCACCACGGCGCTCCCATCCCGCAGGATCGCATCGATTTCGGCGTCGAACATGTGCTCCACGTGCTTGGGTTCGAACGGCGCGCCAACGGTCACCACGGCATTGAGTCCGGGAATGTCCCGGGTGGCCGCCAGGACGGCGGCGCCACCGAAGGAGTGGCCCACCAGCAGCGAAATCGCGCGGCCCTGCTCTTTCATGAACGCTGCGGCAAGGATCGTGTCGGCGACCTTGACGCTGAAGGACCCCGCAGACCACTCGCCCTCTGATCCGCCCAGCCCCAGGTTGTCGAAGCGCAGCATGCCGACGCCCTGCTCGGCCAGTCCCTTGCAGATGCGCGAAGCCGCCGGGCTGTCCTTGCCCAGGGTCAGGCCATGCGAGTACACGCCCCAGCCACGGACGGGACCTTCGGGCACATCGACGATTCCCGCCAAGGCATCGCCGGTGCTTCCCGTGAAGCTGATCTTCTCAGAGCGTGACACGCTGGTCTCCTTGTTGTTCGGACGCCCGGTTCGGAGCGTCTCCGCTGATGATTAAAGCCCGACGGCGCCGCCCACCAAAAGTGGTGGGCGGCGCCGTCGTCGTGCTGTCCTTGGGGAACGGCTGACTAGATCTTGCGCGACAGGATAGCCTGCTTGACCTCGGCGATGGCCTTGGTGACCTGGATGCCACGCGGGCAGGCCTCGGAGCAGTTGAAGGTGGTGCGGCAACGCCACACGCCTTCCTTGTCGTTGAGGATTTCCAGGCGCATGTCGCCGGCGTCATCACGGGAGTCGAAGATGAAGCGGTGGGCGTTGACGATGGCTGCCGGACCGAAGTACTGGCCGTCGGTCCAGAAGACCGGGCAGGACGAGGTGCAGGCAGCGCAGAGGATGCACTTGGTGGTGTCGTCAAAGCGCTCACGGTCCTCGACGGACTGCAGGCGTTCCTTGGTGGGCTCGTGGCCCTTGTTGATCAGGAACGGCATCACTTCGCGGAAGGACTGGAAGAAGGGTTCCATGTCCACGATCAAGTCCTTCTCCACCGGGAGGCCCTTGATGGGCTCAACGGTGATGGGCTTGGTGGTGTCCAGGTCCTTGAGCAGCGTCTTGCAGGCGAGGCGGTTGCGGCCATTGATGCGCATGGCATCGGAGCCGCACACGCCGTGGGCGCAGGAGCGGCGGAACGAAACCGTGCCGTCGATCTCCCACTTGACCTTGTGCAATGCATCCAACACACGGTCCGTGCCGTACATGGTCAGCTTGTAGTCGTCCCAGCGGGCTTCGTCGGAGATCTCGGGATCGTACCGGCGCACGCGCAGGGTGATGTGGAACGTGGGGATTTCCCCGCCGCCGCCAACGCCCGCAGGAAGCTCGATCTTGGAAGCGGGTTCTGCCATTTCGGTCGTCATTAGTACTTACGCTCCATCGGCTCGTAACGGGTGAAGATCACGGGCTTCGTCTCCAGACGGATGCCCGCAACGGATTCCGCCGACGAGGCGGCTGTGACGGAATTGTCCAGGTAAGCCATGGAGTGCTTCATGAACTTTTCGTCGTCGCGGTCCGGGAAGTCCTCGCGGTAGTGGCCACCACGTGACTCTTCACGGTGCAGTGCACCGACGGTCATGACCTTGGCCATGTCCAGCAGGAAGCCCAGCTCCACTGCTTCCAGGAGGTCCAGGTTGAAGCGCTTGCCCTTGTCCTGGACAGTGACGTTCTTGTAGCGCTCCTCGAAGGAAGCGATGTCGCTGAGGACCTGCTGCAGCGACTCCTTGGTGCGGAACACCTGCATGTTGGCATCCATGGTGTCCTGCAGTTCCTTGCGGATCTGGGCCACGCGTTCGGTGCCGGTGCCGTTGAGCAGGCCGGACAGGATGCCACGGGTCATGGCCTCCGGATCCTCGGGAAGCTCGACGTAGTCGGCAGTCTTGGAGTACTCGGCTGCGGCAACGCCGGCGCGCTTGCCGAAGACGTTGATGTCCAGCAGTGAGTTGGTGCCAAGGCGGTTGGAGCCGTGGACGGAAACGCAGGCAACTTCACCGGCGGCGAAGAGGCCCGGCACAACGGTGTCGTTGTCCTGGAGGACCTCGGTTGCGATGTTGGTGGGGATGCCACCCATGGCGTAGTGGGCCGTGGGGAACACGGGAACCGGATCCGTGAATGGTTCCACACCCAGGTAGGTGCGGGCGAACTCGGTAATGTCCGGAAGCTTGGCTTCGATGTGCTCCGGCTCCAGGTGGGTCAGGTCAAGGAGCACGTAGTCCTTGTTCGGCCCACAGCCGCGGCCTTCGCGGACCTCGTTGGCCATGGCGCGGGCCACGATGTCACGGGGTGCGAGGTCCTTGATGGTGGGGGCGTAGCGCTCCATGAAGCGCTCACCCTCGGAGTTACGCAGGATGGCACCTTCACCACGTGCACCCTCGGTGAGGAGGATGCCCAGGCCGGCGAGGCCGGTCGGGTGGAACTGGAAGAACTCCATGTCCTCCAGCGGAATGCCGCGGCGGAAGGCGATGCCCATGCCGTCACCGGTGAGGGTGTGGGCATTGGAGGTGGTCTTGAAGACCTTGCCGGCGCCGCCGGAGGCGAACACCACGGACTTGGCCTGGAAGACGTGCAGCTCACCGGATGCGAGGTCGTAGGAGACCACGCCGGCAACGCGCTTCTGCTTGTACGGAGTACCGTCTTCGCGTACTGCGTCTTCTTCGACGATCAGCAGGTCAAGGACGTAGTACTCGTTGTAGAACTCAACGTTGTGCTTGACGCAGTTTTGGTACAGCGTCTGCAGGATCATGTGGCCGGTACGGTCGGCGGCGTAGCACGCACGGCGGACGGGGGCCTTGCCGTGGTCGCGGGTGTGGCCACCGAAACGGCGCTGGTCGATCCGGCCTTCGGGCGTGCGGTTGAACGGCAGACCCATCTTCTCCAGGTCCAGCACGGCGTCGATGGCTTCCTTCGCCATGACCTCGGCTGCGTCCTGGTCAACCAGGTAGTCGCCACCCTTGATGGTGTCAAAGGTGTGCCATTCCCAGTTGTCTTCTTCGACGTTGGCCAGTGCTGCACACATGCCACCCTGGGCCGCACCGGTGTGCGAACGGGTGGGGTAGAGCTTGGTCAGTACCGCTGTGCGTGCGCGCTGACCGGACTCGATCGCGGCGCGCATGCCGGCGCCACCTGCACCGACAATGACGACGTCGTACTTATGGACCTGCATACCAGATGCTCTCTCTTTCAAAATTCAGATGGTCGGCGGAGCCTGCTCCGCTAAGTCAGGTGCGGCCCTTGGAGCAGGCCCACCGGAGGAGCCGCTACGGCGCCGGGCAGAAACCGCCAGGCAGCTGAACGCCGTCGACGACGGGGCACGGGTTGAAGGTGAAGATCACCAGGGTGCCAAGAATGACGATCACCGCAGTAGCTGCGTACAGGACCACCTTGAGCCAGAAGCGGGTGGAATCCTTTTCCGCGTAGTCGTTGATGATGGTGCGGACGCCGTTGGTGCCGTGGAGCATGGCCAGCCAGAGCATGGCGAGGTCCCAGAACTGCCAGAAGGGATCTGCCCACTTGCCTGCCACAAAGCCGAAGTCGATCGCGTGGATGCCTTCGCCCACCAGCAGGTTCACGAACAGGTGGCCGAAGATAAGCACCACCAGGACGATGCCGGAGAGGCGCATGAAGAGCCAGGCGATCATTTCGAAGTTGCCGCGGCTGCTGCCGGTCCGGTTGTACTTCGGGGCGATCTTGCCCGAACGGGGGGACTGGATGGTGGTCATGGCTTAGTGGCCTCCCAGCGCGAGGGAAAGGTGGCGGATGGCGAACCCTGCGAACGTAACCAGCCACAGCGCAAGTACGACCCACAGCAGTTGGCGCTGGTACTTCGCGCCCTTCTTCCAGAAGTCGATGGCGATCACGCGCAGGCCGTTGAAGGCGTGGAAGATGATCGCAGCGACCAGGCCCGTTTCACCCAGGGCCATCAGGGGGTTCTTGTAGGCGCCGATAACGGCGGTGTAGGCCTCAGGGGACACGCGCACCAATGAGGTGTCCAGCACATGGACCAACAAGAAGAAAAAGATCACTACACCGGTAATGCGGTGTCCAACCCAGGACCACATGCCTTCACGGCCGCGGTACAAGGTGCCAGCTGGTTTTGTCGGCACTGAATAAACCTTCCTGCAACACAGCGGCGCTGGCATGGGATCCACGCGGGGGGAACGCCTGCTGCGAGAGCACTCGTAGCTCACGCCTAAATCTAGGCTTCGCTAACAGCTTATTCAATTTAGGACCGGCTTCTCTGCTTGTTAATTCTGTGTTTCCCGCCCGGGATTCCGGGAATTTTTCCGCTGCATGAGACTAATGCCACATGTGTGGCGCGCGGCGGGGCCTGGCAGCTGTGTCCGATAAAGTGTTGAGGTGAGTACAGAAGACGCGACATTCCCGGAATCACCCTTGGACCGCTTCCATGCAGTCATTCCGGCCGGCGGTGTGGGAACCAGGCTGTGGCCACTCTCGCGTGCCGCGGCACCGAAGTTCCTCCATGACCTGACCGGTTCCGGCAGCACTCTCTTGAGGGCTACCTACGATCGCCTCGAGCCCTTGGCCGGCGAGCGGGTCCTGGTGGTAACGGGCCAGGCGCACAGGGCCGCCGTGTGCCGCCAGCTTCCCGAAGTAGGGGACGACGAGCTGGTCCTCGAAAGCGAACCCAAGGATTCCGGCGCAGCCATTGGCCTGGCCGCGGCCATCCTCTACCAGCGGAACCCGCAGACCATCATGGGCTCCTTCGCTGCCGACCAGGTGATCAGCCCGGACGAGCTCTTCCAGGACACCGTCCGCGAGGCGATCTTCACCGCGGCCACGGGCAAGATTGTCACCATCGGGATCAAGCCCACGCACCCGTCCACCGGCTTCGGCTACATCCGGTCCGGCAGGGAACTTAAGGTAGACGGCGCACCCAATGCCCTGGCCGTCGCGGAATTCGTGGAGAAGCCGAGCGAGGACGTTGCCCGTAAATACGTCGAGGCCGGCGACTACGTCTGGAACGCGGGCATGTTCGTTGCCCCGGTAGCCCTCATGCTCCAGCACCTGGAAGCCAACCAGCCTGAGCTCTTCGCGGGCATCCAGGAGATTGCCCACGCCTGGGACACTCCGGAGCGTGCCGAGGTGACCGCACGCGTGTGGCCCACCCTGCCCAAGATTGCCATTGACTACGCCGTAGCCGAGCCCGCAGCGGCAGCCGGCGATGTCGCCGTCGTACCTGGTACATTCCGCTGGGACGACGTCGGTGACTTCGCCGCCATCGGACGCCTTAACAATGCCGGCGACGTTGACGAGGTGACCGTCCTTGGCGAAGGTGCGCGTGTCTTTGCCGAAAACGCCAGCGGTGTGGTTGTTTCGGACACCAAGCGCGTGATCGCACTGATCGGCATCAAGGACGTTGTCATCGTGGACACCCCCGACGCGCTCCTGGTGACCACCAAGGAACACGCACAGCGGGTCAAGGGCGCCGTGGATGCCCTGAAGGCCAGCGGCGACACGGACGTGCTCTAGCCCAGTCCGTATAACTTAAGCCACCTCTTTGGTTGTCCTGCGCCTGAACGCAGCGTAACCAAGAGGTGGCTTTCGTTCTTCCGGGGCCGTGCATGGCTAGAGTTGTGACGTGCGCAATTACACGACTGAAACCGAGCCCACTCCTGTTGTAGGTCCTTGGGTTGACGAGCTCTTGCCCGGACTCATCGAATTCAGGCGGGACCTGCACGCGCACCCTGAACTTTCCTTCAAGGAGTTCCGCACCACGGATAAGCTCGTGGAGCGGCTCGAGGCCGCCGGATTGAAGCCGCGCCGCCTCGAGAACACTGGCCTGACGGTGGATGTGGGGGAAGGCCCCATTGCCACGGCCCTCCGCGGCGACATCGATGCGCTGCCGATCATCGAGGAAACCGGACTGCCGTTCGCCTCCAAGAACCACGGGGTGACGCATGCGTGTGGCCACGACATCCACACCACCACCATGCTCGGCATTGCCCTGACCCTGCAGCGCATGCACAAGAACAACCCGCTGGGCGGCACGGTCCGCATCATTTTCCAGCCGGCCGAGGAAACCATGCCCGGCGGTGCGTTGTCCTGCATTGAGCAAGGAGTGCTGCAGGGTGTTCCCCGTATCCTCGCGCTGCATTGTGATCCCCGGATCAATGTTGGCCAGATCGGCACGCGCATTGGCGCCATCACCTCGGCGTCGGACACCATCAAGATCGAACTGACGGGCCGCGGCGGGCACACCTCCCGGCCCCACCTGACCGAAGACCTGGTCTTCGCGCTGGCGCAGATCGCCATCAACGTCCCGGCCGTCCTGTCGCGCCGAGTTGACGTTCGCAGCGGGGTCTCCGTGGTGTGGGGGCAGATCTCTGCGGGCTCAGCCCCCAATGCCATCCCGGGCAGCGGCTACATGGCCGGGACCATGCGCTGCCTGGACCGCGATGCGTGGCACAGCGCCGGAGAGTTGCTGGACGACGTCGTGAAGCAGGTTGCTGCCCCGTATGGCGTGGATGTTCACCTGGAACACACCCGTGGCGTTCCTCCCGTGGTCAACTCCGAGCACGAGACGGCGCTGATCGAGGCGGCTGCCCGGGCGGAACTTGGCGAGAACGCGGTGGTCCTGACCCCGCAGTCCATGGGTGGCGAAGACTTCGCATGGTTCCTCGCGGACCTCCCCGGCGCCATGATGCGCTTGGGCACCCACACGCCCGGCGGCGAGGAGTACGACCTCCACCGCGGCGATTTCATCGTGGACGAGCGGGCCTTGGGCTACGCGGTCCGCGTCCTGTCGGCTGCGGCTCTCCGGACCATCCGGGACCTCCAGAACTAAACCCAACTGGGGGACAGGTGGCGGCCCACTGAGCGTTCAGTGGAGCGTGATCTGTCCCTCAGTTGGGTGCACGCGGCGGTAATTAGGTTGTGCACAATTCAATTGTGCGCTACCGTTTTACCCATGAGTGATGCTCCCCGCCTCCGCCACCAGGTCTGCTTTGCGCTGTACTCGGCATCCAAGGCCGCGACGGCGGTCTACCGCCCCGTGCTGGACGATCTGGGCCTGACGTATCCGCAGTACCTGGTGATGCTGGTCCTGTGGGAGCAGGAGCCGCGGAGCGTACGAGAGTTGGGGGCCGAGCTCGGCCTGGATTCCGGGACGCTGTCACCGCTCCTGAAGCGCCTTGAGGCACTCGGCCTCGTGGAGCGCCACCGGTCCGCCGAGGACGAACGCCGTGTTGACGTGGTCCTCACCGAGGCGGGGAGCCGGCTGAGCGAACGTGCAGAAGCCGTTCCGCAGCGCCTCGCGGACGCCGCAGGACTGTCTGCCGCGGAGATCCAGCAACTGCACGCCACCCTCGGCAAACTCACTGCGGCCCTGCAGAAGTCACTCTGAAGACTTCGAACGAGAAGAAGATTTCACACCAGAAAGGGACACTACCCATGAAGACCCTCTACACAGCTGAGGCCCTTGCCTCCGGCGAAGGCCGCGACGGCAACGCCCGCACCAACGACGGCAAGCTTGACGTGGCTTTGGCAAGCCCGGTGGAACTGGGCGGCAACGGCCAGGGAACCAACCCGGAGCAGTTGTTCGCGGCCGGATACGCGGCTTGCTTCCACTCCGCGCTGCGCCTGGTGGGCCGGAAGGAACGCGTTGACCTGACGGACTCCGCGGTCGCCGCCAAGATCCACTTCGGAGCCTTGACCGACAGCGAAGGCTACGGCCTGGCCGCCGAACTCGAAATCGCGTTGCCCGCCCTGGGCAAGGAAAAGGCCGAGGAACTCATGGCCAAGGCGCACACGATCTGCCCCTATTCCAATGCCACCCGTGGCAACATCGCCGTGGACCTCAAGCTCGTGGAGTTCGCAGCATGAGCGCCCTGACGCAGGAGCTTCCTGCCGCAACCCGCGAAATCCAGCTCGCCTCCCGGCCTTCCGGCAGGCCTGTTCCGGACAACTTCCGCCTGGCCGAGGCTGGGCTTCCCCAGTTGGAAGACGGCCAGGTCCTGGTGAAGAACCAGTTCATGTCCGTGGATCCCTACATGCGGGGCCGCATGAATGACGCCAAGTCGTACTCGGCGCCCTTCCGCATCGATGCAGCGCTCGACGGCGGTGCGGTGGGTGAGGTGATCGCGTCCCGTTCGGACGCGCACAAGGTGGGTGACGTCGTCGTGCATCAACTGGGGTGGCGTGAACACGCGGTGGTTGACGCCGCAACGGCCACCACGGTGCCGGCGGGGCTTGCGCCCGCATCGGCGTTCCTCGGGGCGTTGGGCATGACCGGCCTGACTGCCTACGCCGGACTGCTCAAGGTGGCCGAATTCAAGGAAGGCGACGTCGTCTTCGTTTCCGGTGCTGCCGGTGCCGTGGGTTCCATGGTGGGACAGATCGCCAAGGCCATGGGCGCCGGCAAGGTGATTGGCAGTGCGGGCTCGGCAGCCAAGGTTGCCAGGCTGTTGGAGCTCGGCTTCGACGCCGCCTTCAACTACAACGATGCCCCCGTGCTGGAGCAGTTGCGGGAGGCGGCGGGGGAGCGCGGGATCGACGTCTACTTCGACAACGTGGGCGGCGAGCACCTTGAGGCGGCCTTGGCTACGCTCAACGTTGGCGGTCGGGTCGCCATGTGCGGGGCCATTGCCCAGTACAACTCCACCGAGCCACCGGCAGCGCCGCGGAACCTCGCCGTGGCCATTGGCAAGCAGCTGACGCTTCGCGGCTTCCTGGTGGGCGGCCAGCGGCAGCATGCTGCGGAGTTCCGGCAGAAGATGGCCGGCTGGTTGGCTGATGGGACCGTGAGCTATGACGAGACGATCGTGGATGGACTGGAAAACGCGCCCCGTGCCTTCATCGATCTGCTGGACGGAATGAACACCGGAAAGATGCTGGTCCGCCTGTGACGCACGCCCCTGCCTACTGATTGGTAACAAAAAGTCAACGATCTGGGGCAGGGGCCGGCTTTGTGCTATCTCCGTGTGGTGTACGCCACTAGGGTGGTGGTTATCAATGCGCTACGGCGCAATGCTGCGAAGCATCAGTGAAAACAGAATTTCTGCCCCGGGGTTTTGGAAACGGACACTCATTGACCACCAGTCGTAGCGATCATCACTTTCTTCCTGGAGGAACATTGAAGAAACCACTGCGTGCCACCCTGAAGCGCGGTTCGATGGCCGGTGTGGCCACCTTGGGCGCCAGCGCGCTCCTGCTCAGCGGCTGCGGACAGGCTCCCGACGCCGGCTCCGCCAGCAATACCGCCAGCAACTACACCGGTTGCATCGTCTCCGACTCCGGTGGGTTTGACGACCAGTCCTTCAACCAGTCCTCCTTCGAGGGCCTCAAGAAGGCCGAAAAGGACCTGGGCATCAACACCAAGTCCGCGGAGTCCAAGGCCAACAGTGACTTCGAGACCAACCTGAACGGCATGGTCTCGGCCAACTGCAACATGACCATCACTGTCGGCTTCCTCCTCGGTGACGCAACCAAGGCCGCTGCCGAGAAGAACACCGACAAGCACTTTGCCATCATCGACTACTCGTACCAGACCCCCATCGCCAACGTGAAACCGGTTGTCTACGACACCGCCCAGGCCGCCTACCTGGCGGGCTACGCCGCTGCCTCGGCCACCAAGACCGGCAAGGTGGGAACCTTCGGCGGCATCAAGCTGCCCACGGTCACCATCTTCATGGATGGCTTCTACGACGGCGTCCAGGCCTACAACAAGGCCAAGGGCAAGACCGTCCAGGTCGTGGGTTGGGACAAGGCCACACAGGACGGCTCGTTCACCGGTGACTTCGAAAAGCAGGACACCGGAAAGCAGATCACCAAGAACCTGCTGGACCAGGGCGCGGATATCGTGATGCCCGTGGCCGGACCTGTTGGCAAGGGTGCAGGCGCTGCGCTCAAGGAAGCCAAGGCCGCCGGCAAGGACGTCAAGCTCATCTGGGTTGACTCCGATGGCTTCCTCACCGCTCCCGAGTACAAGGACCTGATGCTGACCTCCGTGGTCAAGCAGATGGGCGAAGCGGTGGAAACCGTGGTGAAGGACGACAAGGACGGCAAGTTCAGCAACGAAGCCTACGTTGGCACGCTGGCCAACGACGGCGTGGCGATCGCCCCGTTCCACGACCTTGACTCGGCCATCTCCGCCGACACCAAGAGCGAACTCGACGCCCTGAAGGCGGACATCATCTCCGGGAAGCTGAAAGTCGAATCGGCGGCCAGCCCCAAGAAGTAGCAACTCCTGGACGCGCCGCCAGTACCGTTCCGCGGTACTGGCGGCTCGTTTTTGCCCTGACGTAGGCTGCTGCCATAGGTAGTGAGCAGTGCAGCCGTCCCTCGGACTCAAAGAACGGTGGGAGTTGTGAAACTCGAATTAAAGGGGATCTCGAAAGCGTTCGGGAGCTTCTACGCCAACCAAGACATCGACCTCGTGGTCGAATCCGGCCAGATCCATTGCCTCCTCGGCGAGAATGGTGCCGGAAAATCAACCCTCATGAATGTGCTGTACGGGCTCTATGAACCTACAGCCGGACAAATCCTGGTGGATGACCAGCCCGTGAACTTCCGCGGCCCTGGCGACGCCATGGCGGCGGGAATCGGCATGGTGCACCAGCACTTCATGCTGGTCCCGGTGTTTACCGTGGCCGAGAACGTGGCGCTCGGTGCGGAGCCGACGTCCTTCGGCGGCGTCCTCAGCATGGATGAAACCCGCCGCAGGATCCGCGAGATCTCGGCGAAGTACGGCTTCGACGTGGATCCCGACGCCCTGGTGGAAGACCTGCCGGTAGGTGTCCAGCAGCGCGTGGAGATCATCAAGGCGCTGGTGCGCGAAGCCAAGGTACTCATCCTGGATGAGCCCACGGCGGTCCTGACGCCGCAGGAAACCGATGAACTCCTGGACATCATGCGCCAGCTCAAAGCCAGCGGGACCTCGATCGTGTTCATTTCCCACAAGCTGCGGGAAGTGAAGGCCGTTTCGGACGTCATCACCGTGGTCCGCCGCGGCAAGGTGGTGGGCGATGCTCCGCCGACCGCCTCGGCCACCGAACTTGCCTCCATGATGGTGGGCCGTCCGGTCAGCCTCAGCCTGGACAAGGCGGCCGCCCAGCCCAAGGAAACCACGTTCGTCGTCGAGAATCTCACGGTCCGTGCCCCCAACGGCACCAACGTGGTGGATGGAATCAGCTTCAATATCGCCCAAGGCGAGATCCTCGCCGTCGCCGGTGTCCAAGGCAACGGACAAACGGAACTTACCGAGGCGATCCTCGGAGTGCAGGAACACGTCACCGGTTCCGTCACCCTTGACGGCAAGCAGCTCCTGGGGTTGCCGGTGAAGGATGTCCTGCGTTCAGGTGTTGGCTTTGTTCCTGAAGACCGGACGGTTGACGGCCTCGTGGGTCCCTTCTCCGTCGCCGAAAACCTCGTCCTGGACCTGTATGACCAGGCTCCTTTCGCCAGCGGCGTGAGCATGAAGCCCGCCAAGGTGGCAGACAATGCCAAGGCCAAGATCGAGGAGTTCGATATCCGGACTCCGTCGGCAGGTGCCGCGGCCGGAACCCTCTCCGGCGGCAACCAGCAAAAAGTGGTCATGGCCCGTGAACTGTCCCGCCCGTTGCGGCTGTTCATCGCCAGCCAGCCCACCCGTGGCGTGGACGTTGGCTCCATTGAATTCCTGCACAAGCGCATCGTCGCCGAGCGCGATGTTGGAACACCCGTGATGATCGTCTCCACGGAGCTCGATGAAGTCATGGAACTCGCAGACCGCATCGCCGTGCTTTACAAGGGCAAGCTTGTGGGCATCGTTCCCGCCGGGACTCCCCGCGACACCCTCGGCCTCATGATGGCCGGCGTCAGCCCGGAAGGGGGCTCCGATGACAACCAGTGACCAGACCAGCAGCGACCAGTCCAAGAAGGACGCAGCACCCCAGGAATCCACCGCTGATGCCCAGGCGGCGGACGTCGCCCTGGACACAGCAGGCGGCACCCTGGAGCCATCAATCGTTCCGGTCTCCTCGCAGAGCGGGGATATCGGGCACCAGCAGGGGAGCCTGTTCCGCAGGATCGTCATGGGCAACGGGTTCGTTTCCGTCCTCGCCGTGATCGTGGCACTGATCCTCGGTGGCCTCCTGATCGCCAGTACGGATGCCCGCGTGGCAAGGACCGCCGGCTACTTCTTCGCCCGGCCCACCGACTTCCTGCTGGCCCTGTGGGACGCCATGACCAAGAGCTACGTGGCGCTCTTCCAAGGCGCGGTGTTCAACACCCGCCAGGGCTTCATGCCTTTGCTGGAAACCATGACCGTGGCTACGCCGCTCATCTGCGCCGGCCTGGGCGTTGCCCTGGCCTTCCGTGCCGGTTTGTTCAACATCGGCGCCCAGGGGCAGATCATCATCAGCGCCACCCTCGCCGCCTACGTGGGCTTCACCTGGCACCTGCCCTTCGGCCTGCACCTCCTGGTGGTCATCATCATGGGCGTCCTCGGTGGCGCCGTGTGGGGTGGAATCGTTGGTGTCCTCAAAGCCCGGACGGGCGCGCACGAGGTCATTGTGACCATCATGCTGAACTATGTTGCCCTGTTCCTGCTGGACTTCCTCCTCAACACGGCAGCGTTCCGCCGGCCGGGGGACAACAGCCCCATCTCGCCAAGGCTGGACGAATCGGCGACCTACCCGGTACTGATCCCGGGTTCGCGGCTCCACCTCGGCTTCCTCGTGGCCGTATTGCTGACCTACGGGGTGTGGTGGATGCTGAACCGGTCCACCATTGGCTTTGAATTCCGCGCTGTCGGCGCCAACCCCGCCGCGGCGCGGACTGCCGGCGTCAAGGTTCCCCGCGCCACCATCCTGGTGATGGCCTTTGCGGGAGCCCTGGCAGCGTTCGGTGGTGTGGCCCAGGTTGCCGGAACGGAGAAGGTCCTCACTGGTGGCGTTGCCGCCCAGATCGGCTTCGACTCCATCACGGTTGCCCTGCTGGGCCGCAGTACTCCGTGGGGTACCTTCTTCGCGGGCCTGTTGTTCGGCGCGTTCCGGGCCGGTGCAGTCCAGATGCAGATCCAGACCGGCACACCGATCGACATTGTCCTGGTGGTCCAGTCGCTTATCGTCCTGTTCATCGCCGCTCCGCCCCTGATCCGGTCCCTCTTCCGGCTGGACAGTAAGAAGAAGAAAAACAAGAAAGCGGCACTGCATGCCGCCGTTGCCACCGGAGGTGCCAAGTGAGCGCAACAACCACCGCTCCCCGGGCTGGAGCAACCCCACTGCCGGGCACGCGCCCCTCGTTGAAGGTTCCTGTTTCCCTGGGTGTCCTGGCCCTGCTGGCCCTGGTGTTCTTCGGACTGCTCGGCCCCGGACAGACTGCCGAAATGAAGATCAGCGATCCCGGCGACAGTGTCCAGGTTCCGGCCCTCATGATTCTCGGCCAGGTAGGCGGGGTGGTACTGGCCATCCTGCTGCTGGCCATGGCGGCCTTCTCGATCTACCTCTGGACGCGCGGGGAACGCTCGCCCAAGTGGTTGCCGATCGCGTTCGCCGTGGTGTTCGTCTTCGCCCTGCTCGTGTGGATCGTGGCCGGCGCACGCCAGCCGTCCATCTCCCTTGCCGGCTTGGTGGCGGGTTCCGTGACGCTGGCCGTTCCCTTGGTGTTCGGTTCGTTGTCCGGCGTCCTGTGCGAACGGGTTGGCGTGGTTAACATCGCCATTGAGGGCCAGTTGCTGGGCGGAGCCTTCACGGCCGCGCTCGTGGCCACGGTGACGGGCAGCCCCTACATCGGCCTGCTTGCTGCTGCGGCGGCAGGTGCCGCGGTGTCCATGGTGCTGGCTGTGTTCAGCATCAAGTACCTCGTCAACCAGATCATTGTCGGCGTTGTCCTGAACGTCCTGGTCTCCGGCCTCACCGGCTTCCTGTTCGGCACAGTCATGGCTCCGAACAAGGACCAGTTCAATACCCCCGGGCGCCTGGATATCCTTCCGATTCCGTTGCTCTCGGACATCCCGATCATTGGCCCCATCCTCTTTGAACAGTCGATCGCCGGCTACCTCATGTACATCGCGGTGGCCGTGGTGTGGTTCGGTTTGTTCAAGACCCGTTGGGGCCTGCGTGTCCGTGCAGTGGGTGAGCACCCGCAGGCAGCAGACACCCTGGGCATCAACGTCAACGCCACCCGTTTCTGGAACGTGACCTTGGGTGGTGCCATTGCCGGCATCGGTGGCGCCGTCTTCACCTTGGTGACCATCGACTCGTTCACCAAGGAGATCTCCGGCGGTCGAGGCTTCATCGCCCTTGCGGCGTTGATCTTCGGCCGGTGGAACCCCATCGGCGCCTTCCTGGCCTCGCTGCTGTTCGGCTTCGCGTACAACCTGCAGTCCATCCTGGGCATCATCGGAACTCCGGTGCCCAGCCAGTTCATGGCCATGCTGCCGTACCTGGTGACCATCTTCGCCGTCGCCGGCTTGGTGGGCAGGTCGAGGCCACCGGCCGCGAGCGGCATACCGTACGTGAAGGGCTGACCGATGCGCGATGTCAATTGGCAGGTCCTGGAGGACGCCGCCAAGGAGGCCATGGCCAAGGCCTACGCACCGTATTCGAAATTCCCGGTGGGGGCTGCGGCCCTCACCGAGGACGGCCGGATCATCAGCGGCTGCAACGTGGAGAACGCCAGCTACGGCCTGACCTTGTGCGCGGAATGCGCGCTGGTGGGGCAACTGCACATGAGCGGCGGCGGCAGGATCGCGGCCTTCTACTGCGTGGATGGCCAAGGGAACATCTTGATGCCCTGTGGCCGCTGCCGCCAGTTGCTGTACGAATTCCGCGCACCCGGCATGCAGCTCATGACCACCCAAGGCATCAAAACCATGGACCAGGTGCTGCCTGACGCCTTCGGTCCGGAACACCTGGAGGAAAACACGTGACCAGTACCGAAGCGTTTGACGCCGTCCAGATCATCACCATCAAACGGGACAAGGGCACTTTGACGCCCGAACAGATCGACTGGACCATCGATGCCTACACCCGGGGCGTCATTGCCGAGGAGCAGATGGCGGCGCTCAATATGGCCATCCTCCTGAACGGCATGGACCGGGAAGAGATCTCGCGCTGGACGTCCGCCATGATCGCCTCGGGGGAGCGGATGGACTTTTCGTCGCTGACAACGCCCGACGGCGGCAGGAAGGCTACCAGCGACAAGCACTCCACCGGTGGGGTCGGGGATAAGATCACGCTCCCGTTGGCGCCGTTGGTGGCTGTTTTCGGGGTGGCCGTTCCGCAGCTTTCGGGCCGCGGACTGGGCCACACCGGCGGCACGTTGGACAAGCTCGAAGCCATCCCCGGATGGCGGGCCAACCTCAGTAATGCGGAGATCATGGCCCAGCTCCAGGACGTCGGCGCAGTGATCTGCGCGGCGGGATCGGGGCTGGCTCCGGCGGACAAAAAGCTCTATGCCCTCCGCGACGTGACAGGGACTGTTGAAGCGATCCCGCTCATTGCCTCCTCGATCATGAGCAAGAAGATTGCCGAGGGCACTGGCTCCCTGGTCCTCGACGTCAAGGTGGGCTCCGGCGCCTTCATGAAGGACGAGGCCAAGGCGCGGGAGCTTGCGGAGACCATGGTGGACCTGGGCAAGGACGCCGGCGTGCACACCGTTGCGCTGATGACTGACATGTCCACCCCGCTCGGCCTGACCGCGGGAAACGCGATTGAGGTGGAAGAGTCAGTAGAGGTCCTTGCCGGCGGTGGTCCGGAAGACGTCGTCGAACTGACCGTCCGGCTCGCCGAAGAGATGTTGGCGGGTGCGGGAATCCATGACGCCGATCCCGCCGCCGCGCTCAAGGACGGCCGGGCCATGGACGTGTGGAACCGCATGATCGAAGCCCAGGGTGGCGATCCCCGGGCAGCCTTGCCGGTAGCCCGGGAATCCGAGGTGGTCTACGCGCCGGCAGATGGCGTGCTGGTGGAACTGGACGCACTCGCTGTGGGCGTGGCTGCGTGGCGGCTCGGCGCCGGGCGGGCCCGCAAGGAAGACCAGGTCCAAGCGGCGGCTGGCGTACGGCTCCATGCCAAGCCCGGTGCCCTGGTCCGGGCCGGTGAGCCGCTCATGACGCTCCTGACGGATACTCCGGAGAAATTCGGCCGTGCCAAGGAGGCGTTGCAGGATGCCGTGGTGATTGCGCCGGAGGGTTCCCGCCCGGCCCGGCGACTGATTATCGACAGGATCGCCTAGGCTTAATTCCTGTGCAGGCCATCAACGATTTCATCCTCGCCGCAGCCGGGCAGCCCTGGGTGCTGTTCCTGGTGTTGGCCTGTTGCGTCATCGACGGTTTCTTTCCGCCGATCCCCAGCGAATCGGTGGTGGTAGGGCTCAGCGCTGTCTCCGGAAGCAGCGGTTCACCGAACGTGTGGCTGCTGGCCCTGGTGGCAGCGCTGGGTGCTTTCTCCGGGGACAACATCGCGTACCTGATCGGTCGCCGCATCGGCATCCAGCGGTGGCGCTGGATGCGGACCCAGCGCATGCAAGGTGCCTTCCGGTGGGCGGGCAAGGAACTGCGACGCCGGGCCGCCTCGCTGATCATGGTGGCGCGGTTCATCCCGATCGGCCGCGTCGCGGTGAACCTCACGGCTGGAGCCACCCACTTCAACCACCGGCGCTTCGTGGCCCTGACGGCCTTGTCAGCCGTCCTGTGGGCCGGCTACTCGGTGGTCCTTGGCTACTTCTTCGGTGTGTGGTTTGAGCACAACCATTTGCTCGGCGCCGTCATCGCGATCGTGGTTGCCGTGATCCTGGGCATCGTCATCGACCGCATCATCAGCAAGGTCCGGGGCTCCGTGCCTTTGGACGGCAAGGACATCCCCGAGACGGAGATCCAGCCGGGGGAGAGCGCCCCGCCTCCACCCAAGGTATGAGACCCGAAACAGGGCAAGATCACCCCGCCGGTTGACGCCGGAACAACACCCGCGCCTATAGCGTTAATTGTGTGATCCCGAGGCTGGGGCGTAGCGAACGACGTCCCGGCCATGGGACACTAAGAGCGACTTCCGTCACAGTGTCAAGTCATATTCATCTAGGAGCTACCGCCGCGTGGAGTTTTTGAACCAAATGCTCGAGCATGCAGCCGGGCAGCCTTGGATTTACCCGGTGCTCCTGGTGTTCTTCTTCATCGACGGATTCGCCACCATCCTTCCCAGCGAAACAGCAATTGTTGGCCTCTCGGCGCTGTCCCTTCACAGCGGGGAACCCAACCTTTGGATCCTGGGGACCACTGCGCTTATTGGAGCCATGGCCGGTGACAACATGGCCTACATGCTGGGCCGCAAGATCGGCCTGACGCGTTGGAAGTGGATGCGCCGCCCCAAGGTACAGAAGATGTTCGCATGGGCCCAGTACGAGCTGGACAAGCGCGGAGCCGTCCTGATCTTCACGGCACGCTATATTCCGTGGGGACGTGTGGCTGTCAACTACGTGGCAGGGCAGACCGGATTCCGGCACCGGACCTTCTTCTTCCTTGATGCCTTTGCCTGCATCACCTGGGTTGGCTACTCGATCGGCATCGGACTCCTCGCCGGTCAATGGGTTCACCACAACCCGTTGCTTGGCGTCGGTATTGCCGTGGCCTTCGCCGTGGTCCTTGGCATCGTCGTGGACCACGTGCTGCGCTGGTGGCACAAGTACCTCGAAAAGAAGGACCATGCCAAGGAAGCTGCCGCCCACGGGACCACTCCCGCGCCAGACGCAAGCGCCAAGGCGATTGCCGGCGTCGACCGTTCCAAGCCTGCTGGCTAAGCACCTGCCGTCCCCCTACAGTTGGGTACGTGACTGAGCCAATTCTTGACGCTGCCCCTGCCCTCGACTTCGATCTGAAGAGCCTGCCGAAGGTTTCCCTCCACGACCATCTGGACGGAGGACTGCGGCCCGCCACCATCATCGAACTGGCGGAGGCCGTCGGACACACCCTGCCATCAACGGATCCTGTTGCTTTGGGTGAGTGGTTCCGCGAATCCGCAGACTCCGGTTCCCTGGTCCGCTACCTCGAGACCTTCGACCACACCATTGCCGTGATGCAGACCAAGGAAGGCCTCTTCCGGGTGGCCCAGGAGTTCGTCGAGGACCTGGCCGAAGACGGAGTGGTCTATGGCGAAGTCCGCTGGGCCCCGGAGCAGCACCTGCAGAAGGGCCTCAGCCTTGATGAGGTTGTGGAAGCCGTCCAGGCCGGGCTTGAAGCCGGCGTGGCAGCCGCTGACGAGCGCGGACAGCAGATCCAGGTGGGTCAGCTCATCACCGCCATGCGCCATGCAGACCGAGGCCAGGAAATCGCCGAGCTGGCCGTCCGCCACCGCACCAAGGGTGCCGTTGGCTTCGACATTGCCGGTGCCGAGGATGGTTTCCTGCCTTCCCGCTTCAAGGAAGCCTTCACCTATCTGGCCGCCAACAACTTCCCGGCAACAGTCCACGCGGGCGAGGCCGCCGGCCTGGACAGCATCCAGTCCGCGCTGGTTGACGGCCGCGCCCTGCGCTTGGGACACGGCGTCCGGATCGCCGAGGACATCACGGTCGAGTTCGAGGAAGACACGGACGACGGCGGCGAAGGCACCGTTGGGTTGGTGACCCTCGGCAACGTGGCCGGCTGGGTTCGCGACCGCGGCATCGCCTTGGAAATCTGCCCGTCCTCCAACCTGCAGACCGGTGCCATCGCCAACTTCGGCGAGGGCATCGAGAGCCACCCGCTGGACATGCTGTTCCAGCTGGGCTTCAACGTCACCATCAACACGGACAACCGCCTCATGGGCGGCGTCACCCTCACGGACGAGTTCGAGCTCCTGGTGGAGACCTTCGACTACGACCTCGATGATCTGCTCGAGCTGACGCTCAACGCCGCCGAGGCAGCGTTCCTGCCGCTGGACGAGCGCGAAGCCTTGGTGGAGTACATCAACGACGCCTATGCCAACCTCGGCTGACAAATCCAGCCTCGACACGCTGATCGGAACAATCGCCGCTCTTCGGGAACACTGCCCGTGGATGGGCGCGCTCACCCACGAATCGCTGGTGGAGTACTTGATCGAGGAAGCCTACGAAGTGGTGGACTCCATCGAGGCGGGAGCTGTTGATGACGAGCTTCGCGGCGAGCTGGGCGATGTGCTGCTTCAAGTGGTGCTGCACGCCCGGCTCGCCGAGGAGCGCGGCAGCTTTGACTTCGCGGCGGTTGCGCGGGACATCAACGCAAAAATGATCCGGCGGAACCGGCACGTCTTCAAGGCCGACGGCACGCTCCAGGACACCTTCCCCGCAACGGTGGAGGAAATCATCCTGAAGTGGGATGCAGCAAAACGGGCGGAGAAGCCGGAGCGCACCGATCCTTTCGAGGGCATCCCGCCGCACCTTCCAGCTTTGGCAGCGGCACAGAAGTCCTTGGACAGGGCCGCCCGCGCGGGTTTTGCCGTCAAAGCGCAAGGTGCCCAGGCCGGCGTCGTGGTTCCTGCCATCCCGGCCTCGGAAGAGGCACTCGGTGAGCTGCTGCTGGCGATCGTCGCCGGTGCCCGGGACCAAGGACTCGACGCCGAGCGGGCCCTTCGCGGGGCAGTGCGAACGTTCCAGGACGGCCAAGGCCGGCCTTCATGACGTGAGCGGTTGGAAGCCGTTCCGTAACCTAAGCCACTCTCGACTACGCTAGTAGCGACGAGGACGTCGAGAATTCCCCTCTAGATTCCTGTAAATCGCTTCACCATAAGGAGCACATCCATGGCGCTTATCGATGCCATCCACGCACGCGAGATCCTTGATTCCCGCGGTAACCCGACTGTAGAAGTTGAGGTCCTGCTCTCCGACGGCCAGATCGGCCGTGCAGCAGTTCCTTCCGGTGCCTCCACCGGTGAGCACGAGGCCGTTGAGCTCCGCGACGGCGACAAGGGCCGTTACCTCGGCAAGGGTGTCCAGAAGGCCGTAGACGCCGTCATCGACGAAATCTCCCCGGCCCTGATCGGCTTCGACGCCACGGACCAGCGCAGCATCGACCAGGCGATGATCGACCTCGACGGTACCCCGAACAAGGGCAAGCTGGGCGCCAACGCCATCCTCGGTGTCTCCCTCGCCGTTGCCAACGCTGCTGCCGCTTCGGCCGACCTGCCGCTCTACAAGTACCTCGGCGGCCCGAACGCCCACGTCCTTCCGGTTCCGTTGATGAACATCCTCAACGGTGGTTCGCACGCAGACTCCGACGTCGACATCCAGGAATTCATGATCGCCCCGATCGGTGCAGAGACCTTCTCCGAGGGCCTGCGCTGGGGTGTCGAGGTTTACCACAACCTCAAGGCTGTCCTCCAGGAGAAGGGCCTCTCCACCGGTCTGGGCGACGAAGGTGGCTTCGCTCCCAACCTGCCGTCCAACCGCGCTGCACTGGACCTGATCCAGGAAGCCATCAAGAACGCCGGCTACACCCCGGGCACGGACATCGCCCTGGCCTTGGACGTTGCTTCCTCCGAGTTCTACAAGGACGGCGCCTACCAGTTCGAAGGCAAGGCCCTCAGCGCTTCCGAGATGAGCGCCTACTACGCCGGACTCGTTGCCGACTACCCGCTGGTTTCCATCGAGGACCCGCTGGACGAGAACGACTGGGAAGGCTGGAAGACCCTCACCGACACGATCGGCGACAAGGTCCAGTTGGTTGGCGACGACCTCTTCGTCACCAACCCGGTCCGCCTGCAGCAGGGCATCGACGCTGCCACGGCCAACTCGCTCCTGGTCAAGGTGAACCAGATCGGTTCCCTGACCGAGACCCTGGACGCTGTTTCCCTGGCCCAGCGCTCGGGTTACACCACCATCACCTCGCACCGCTCCGGCGAGACCGAGGACACCACCATCGCCGACATCGCCGTTGCCACCAACGCCGGCCAGATCAAGACCGGTGCCCCGGCCCGCTCCGAGCGCGTTGCCAAGTACAACCAGCTCCTGCGCATCGAAGAGGAACTCGACGACGCCGCACGCTACGCCGGCCGCAGCGCTTTCCCGCGTTTCAAGGGCTAGCCTTCAGCGAAAACAGCTGACCGGTGGCTATGGTGGAAAGACCATAGCCACCGGTTCTGTTTAACGCTTGCCTGCTGAACCGCGGGCGCACCAGGACTTCGGTCACGTACCCAGGCGCAGGGCAAGCGCAGCAACCCGCCAGGCAAGCACCGGGCATTACAGGAGTGTCATGGCCACCCGTCGTCCCAAGGTACCCAAGGCTGATGCCCTCGGCAGGCCGTCAGGTCAGGCCACTTCAGGCAAAGGGCCGGGGAAGACCCCGGCTGCCCCGGAGCCCACGCGCCAGGGTTCTGCGGGCCAGGGGACTGCGCGCCAGGGTCCTGCGGGCCAGGGTGCTACGGCCCAGGGTCCTGCGGGCCAGGCAGGCGGCGACCTCATCGAGGCCGAGTTCGGCGCCACCCGCGCAAGCGCCGCAGGTGGTTCGAACGCCAAGCCCGCTCCCCGCGTTGAGGCCCACGGCCAGGCTGCCGGCCCCCGCAGGCCCGGTGCGCCCAGGACGCCCGTCCGTCCACGGGTTTCGACTGCCGGAAAACCGACGTCCACCGGCGCGGCAGCGGCCGCGACAAAAGCCCCGGCCACCGGATCCGGCGCCAAGGACAAGGCATCTCAAGGGACGCCGGCGAGCGATCCCGTACCGGCCAAGGCGTTCTCCGGCCGTGTTTTGGCGCTGGCCGTCGTGATGATTGCGATCACCATCATGCTGGCCCCGACGGTGAAGATTTTCCTGGAGAAGCGCTCCGAAATCTCGGCGCTGGAAGCCGAAATCGCCAGCAAGGAAGCCGAGCAGGCGGACCTCAACAAGCAGCTCTCCCGGTGGCAGGACCCCAACTATGTGAAGCAGCAGGCCCGCGACCGCATTAACATGGTTATGCCGGGTGAAACGGGTTACTGGGTATTTGGCGGGGATGAAGCCGCTGGAACCACTGGGGGCCGCACCGGCTCCGGATCATCTGCGAACCCGGCAAACCTGCCTTGGGTGGATGCACTTTGGGAGTCCATCAGACGATCGGCAACAGACTAGACGCGGTGCCCGCCGCCGTCGTGCCCTGACGGGAGGCGACCAAAAGGGCAGGAAGGTTGGCAGCGCAAGTGGAAGAGAACACGGCAGCAATGCCGCAGGAATCCCGCCAGCCATCAGCACATGACCTCGATGTCCTGAGCCGTCAGCTTGGCCGGCCCGTCCGTGACGTGGTGGAGATCCCCGCGCGTTGCGTGTGCGGCAACCCGCTGGTTGCGGCAACGGCACCGAGGCTCAGCAACGGAACACCGTTTCCCACCACGTTCTACCTCACGCATCCCGTGATCACCTCGGCTGTTTCCCGGCTGGAGGCAGGTGGCCTGATGAACCGGATGAACGATCGCCTGGTCGAGGACCAGGAATTGGCCGCCGCGTACCACGGTGCCCACGACGCCTACCTGCAGGCGCGCAACGGGATTGCCGAACGTTCCGGAACCGGAGCCGTTCCGGAAATCGCCGGCGTCTCTGCCGGCGGCATGCCCACCCGGGTCAAGTGCCTGCACGTGCTCGTGGGGCACTCGTTGGCCGCCGGTCCCGGGGTGAACCCCCTGGGCGACGAGGCGCTGGAGGCCATCTCCGAGTGGTGGACCAAGGACCGCTGCTATTGCGACGGCGCCTGGGACACCGCGGGGGAGACCCCATCGAGGGACCTCAGCCGCCACGGCCCGCAGGGCCTGCCGGACATCGTGGGCAGGCCTGCCCCGGTCCGGAAATCGAAGACCTCCCTTTCCACCCCGGAATCGACGGAAGAGCGTACATGAGCCGCGTTGCCGCCATTGACTGCGGAACCAATTCCATCCGCCTGCTGATCGCCGATGTGTCGGCTGACAGTGCGGCAGGTCCATTGACCGACGTCGTCCGGGAAATGCGCGTGGTGCGCCTGGGGCAGGGTGTGGACGCTACCGGCGAACTCGCACCGGAGGCCCTGGACCGCACGTTCGCCGCGGCCAAGGACTACGCTGCCCTCATCGGTGACCACGGAGCCGGATCTGTCCGGTTCGTTGCCACGTCCGCTACCCGCGATGCCCGCAACCGCCAGGTGTTCGTGGATGGCATCCGGGACCTGCTGGGGGTTGCCCCCGAAGTCATCTCGGGTAACGAGGAAGCTTCACTGTCATTTGCCGGAGCCAGCAGTGTCCTGCCCATCAAGGGCGACGACGCTGTCCTGGTGGCTGACCTGGGCGGCGGCAGTACAGAATTCGTCCTGGGCGACGCGAACGGAGTGATAGCCGCCCGTTCGGTGGATATCGGGTGCGTCCGGCTGACCGAGCGGCACCTCACGAGCGACCCGCCGACGGCGGCCCAGATCGCCGCTGCGGAGGCCGACGTCGACGCTGCCCTGGATCTCGCGGCACAAACGGTACCGCTTGGCCGCGCCACAGCCGTGGTTGGCGTGGCGGGTTCCATCACCACCATCACCGCGCACGCCCTTGGGCTGGCCGAATACCAGCCCAACAAGATCCACGGCGCATACCTGGACATTGAGACCATCAGCGATGCCGCCACCTGCCTGCTGGAAATGAGCAGGTCCGAGCGGGCTGCCCTGCCCTACATGCACCCCGGCCGGGTGGACGTCATCGGTGCAGGTGCGTTGGTGTGGCGCAGGATTCTGTGGCGCCTGGGCCAGGCCAGTGACGGCCGTATCCAGGGGGCTACCTCCAGCGAGCACGACATCCTTGATGGCATCGCGCTCAGTATCCGGGGAGTTGCATGACCATGCGGCACAGGCGGCTCCTTTCGGCCTCGTTGGCTGCCTTCCTGGCCGGAGGATCCCTGGTGGGGGGATTGGCCTCCGCTCCTTCAGCCATGGCAGATTCCTGGCGTGACAAGGAGCAGTGGCTCAAGGACTCAGGCATCACGAATGCCTGGCAGGTCTCCAAGGGCGCCGGTGTCAAAGTTGCCGTCATCGACAGCGGGGTCGACGGCAACCACCCGGACCTCAAGGGCGTGGTGACGGGCGGGGCCGATGCTTCCGGAGCCGGAGCCGCCAACGGCCAGAAGAGCATCGGGGCAAAGCCGGAGCACGGAACCCTGGTGGCCACCATGCTGGCCGGACGCGGCCACACGACGCCGACTGCCTCGCCCACCGCTTCTCCGCCTGCGACCCCTACGGTTCCGCCTGCAGGGGGACCGGATGGCATGGTGGGCGTAGCCCCCGAGGCTGACATCCTGTCCGTTTCCACGTGGCTTGGCTCGCCCAACCCGGGCGGCAAGACGGACCAGGAACAAATTCCCGTGGCCGTTCGCTGGGCAGTGGACAACGGCGCCAAGGTCATCAACATTTCCTTGGGCAGCACGTCTCCTGATTGGCCGCAAAGCTGGGATGCCGCGTTCCTGTACGCCGAGCAGAAGGACGTGGTGATCGTCGCAGCCGCGGGCAACCGCGTGGGCGGCAACGTCCAGGTGGGTGCACCGGCCACCATTCCCGGTGTCCTCACCGTGGCCGGCCTCGACAGTGACGGAAAGGCCAGTGTCGACTCCTCGTCGCAGGGCATCAGCATTGGCGTAGCGGCTCCCGCTGAAGACCTCGTAGGTGGCGTTCCGGGTGGTGGGTACGCCGAATGGGCCGGCACCTCGGGCGCTGCCCCGATCGTGTCCGGCGTGGCCGCATTGATCCGCTCCAAGTGGCCGGACATGAGCGCCAAGCAGGTAGTCAACAGGATCGTCAGCACGGCCAAGGATGCCGGCGCCCCAGGCAAGGACCCCATTTACGGTTACGGAATCCTGGACGCCGAGGCTGCGTTGAAGGGCGACGTGCCCACCACCTCCGTGAACCCCCTGGGCTCCATCGCGGACTGGATCCGCGTGCACCGCCGTGGCGACTTCAGCACACCTTCGCAAGCCCCGGTGGCCAGCCCGACGAGTGCGCCTCCAACGCTGGCCGACCCCACCGTTCCTTCGGCGAAGACGCCGGCGGGCGTCGACGACGCCCTGCCTGCCGCCGTCGTGCTTGGTTTCGGTGGCCTTTTCGCCGCCATTATTACGGGCGCAGCGCTGCAGTTGCGGCGTGCTTACAAAAACCCGCCGACGGTGCCGGAAGAGGCCGAAACGGGGGCCGTGGAAGTGGTGGATCCACCCGCGAAGAAGTAGCTAGTGAAGATTTTCACAAAGTGCTGTACTCTGGATTCATGGCAACCACCCCAGAGCTCATTGACCGTCCGCGCGTTCTTGTCGTCGGCGGCGGCTACGTCGGCCTGTACGTAGCCCTCAAACTGCAGAAGAAGATCGCGAACGCAGGTGGCATCGTCACCGTCGTGGATCCACTGCCCTACATGACTTACCAGCCGTTCCTCCCCGAGGTGGCCGGTGGCAACATCGAGGCCCGCCACGCTGTGGTCTCCCACCGCCAGCACCTGAAGCAGACCGAGCTCATCCAGGGCCGCGTCACCGGCATTGACCACGCCAACCGCACTGCGGTGGTGGCCCCCTCCGACGGCGGCGAGCCGTTCGAGATCCCGTACTTCGACGTCGTGATCGCCGCGGGCGCCATTACCCGTACGTTCCCCATCAAGGGCCTCGCGGACAAGGGCATCGGCCTGAAGACCATCGAGGAAGCTGTTGCACTGCGCAACAGGGTCCTGGAGCGCATCGAAGCAGCGTCCACCATGACCGATCCCGCAGAGCGTGCCAAGGCCCTCACCTTCGTGGTTGTCGGTGGCGGTTTTGCCGGCATCGAGTGCCTCACCGAAATGGAAGACCTCGCCCGCGCTGCCGTCAGCAACAACCCGCGCGTCCGCCAGGAAGAAGTCCGTTTCATCCTGGTCGAGGCCATGGGCCGCATCATGCCCGAGGTCACCGCACCCCAGGCCGAGTGGGTTGTGGAGCACCTCCGCAGCCGCGGCATCGAGGTCCTGCTCAACACCTCCCTGGACAGCGCCGAGGGCAACCTCAAGCTCATCAACCTGCCGGACAAGACCTCCGCAGGCGAAGTTGAAGCTGACACCCTGGTCTGGGCTGCCGGCGTGCAGGCCAACCCGATGATCCGCTCCACCGACTTCCCGCTGGAACCGCGTGGCCGCGTCCGCGTTCTGCCGGACCTGCGCATCGCGGGCGACGAAGGCATCATCGAAAACGCCTGGGCTGCCG
Organism: Paenarthrobacter sp. NPDC090522; assembly: GCF_044769225.1. Lineage (NCBI taxonomy): Bacteria > Bacillati > Actinomycetota > Actinomycetes > Micrococcales > Micrococcaceae > Paenarthrobacter > Paenarthrobacter sp. NPDC090522. Next base: position 36,644 of record NZ_JBIVXL010000009.1, on the reverse strand, counting down.
GCGACATCGCAGCTGTCCCGGACCTCACGGGCAAGGGCCTGCCGGACGGCACCTGCGTGCCGAACGCACAGCACGCGCTTCGCCAGGCCAAGAAGCTCGCCAAGAACCTCTGGGCTTCCCGCTGGGACAAGCCGCTCCACGACTACAAGCACAAGAACCTTGGTGCTGTAGCCGGCTTCGGCGAGTGGAAGGGCGTTGCCAACATCAACCTCCTGGGCCGCATCGGCCTCAAGGGCGGTCTCGCCTGGCTGGCACACCGTGGCTACCACGGCATGGCCATGCCCACGGTTGAGCGCAAGTTCCGCGTGATCTTCGGTTGGATCCTGTCCTTCTTCGCAGGCCGCGACACCACGCAGCTGATCGACCTGGACAACCCGCGCGGTGCTTTCGTGGCCGCAGCGACCCCGGCTCCCAAGCCTGCCGCTGCTCCCACACCGGCCCCGGCTGCTGAAAAGCCCGCCGAGGAAAAGACTCCGGTCACGGCTGACGCCAAGTAGTACCACGCCCGACGGCGGCTGCTCCCCAGGGGAGTGGCCGCCGTCGCGCATTTAACCGGGACGCCGCCCCTAGACTGTTCCCATGGCTGGCGAAACCGACCTCCAAACACTTCTTGGTTCCATGCACCCCGTGATGCGGGACGGAGACTATGTCTACGCTCTTTGGCCGCACGGAAGACCCCTGGAGGGTGACGTGGAGGCCGCCGTCCGCGAGGCCGAGGGCCTGACGGTGGTCCTTCGCCGCGCTGAGGCTGAGAGGTTGGGGCTCAGCTACGATTTCGTGGCGGCCTGGATTACCCTCCAGATCCATTCGGCGCTTGAAGCCGTGGGCTTGACGGCCGCGGTCAGCGCCGCCCTGACGCATGCGGGGATCAGCTGCAATGTCCTGGCCGGTTTCCACCATGACCACTTGCTGGTGCCTGCCACCGATGCGGGCAGGGCCATGGAGGTCCTTCACTTGCTTGGCCGCGGCATTGTGCTGCGGAGTGAGCAGCCCGAGGACCGGCCGGCCATCCTGGCGCTGACCGCGCAGGCGTTCTCGGTCTCGCCGGTGACGGGCGAGCCGGTTGAAGGGGTGCCGGTGGAGGTCGGCCTGCTCCGTGAATTGTTCGACTGCGAAGAGTACGTTCCTGATCTCAGCATCGTGGCGGAGATCGGCGGTGACATTGTGGGGCATGTGATCAGTACCCGAGGCTCGGTGGGCGGCCTGGTGCTGGTAGGCCTCGGCCCGATCGGGGTAGCTCCAACCCTGCAGCGCCGGGGGATAGGCTCGGCCCTCATGCGCGAAACCGCGGTTCGCGCGGCTGCCGCCGGGATCCCGGGGATCGCGCTCCTGGGCAGTCCGGCCTACTATCCGCGGTTCGGCTATGTACCGGCGGCCTCGTTGGGCGTCGAACCGCCGGTTGCCGCCTGGGGAGACCATTTCCAGCTTCTTCGGCTGCCGGGATGGCCCGACGGCGTCACGGGCACCTTCCGCTATGCGGCGCCGTTCGATCGTCTCTAGCTGGGATACCATGGTCCGGGCGCCCCAGTAGCCCAATTGGCAGAGGCATCAGACTTAAAATCTGCGTGTTGTGGGTTCGAGTCCCACCTGGGGCACTGCAAGGAAGGGGGGGGAATATCCTCCCCTTCCTTTTTTTCGTGTGCCTCTCAGAGAATTTTCCCAGTCGGCTCGTAGATTCCCCACAGGCAACGAGTGTTATAGGGATGTGACCTGAATCACTTATCTTCACGGATCAATTGCACTAGTTTGAGCAGTAATCAGGAATACCTGAGCAATCGCATCAAAGGCAGTTCGCACCTTTCGATCGAGGAGATTACGCATGTTTGATCTTTCCCAAGCGGCGCCCAGGGCCGCCAAGCTAACCGCGCTTGGCATTGGGGTCGCTCTTCTCGCCACGGCCTGTGGCGGGTCTTCCACGCCGAGCCAGACCGGCTCCGGTTCCAGTTCCGCAGCCTCGGCAGGGATATCCTGCCCGGCTCCCAGTGCAGGTGCAGGGGCCGGCAACAGCCAGGCCGCTACCAACACGGGACCCGTGCCTCCTTCGACCACCACCACGTCCACGCCACTGAAGCTTGGTTCGCTCCTGCCGACAACGGGGTCGCTGGCGTTCCTCGGCCCACCTGAAATTGCCGGCGTCAACCTTGGCATCAAGGAAGTCAACGACGCCGGTGGTGTCCTGGGTGCTCCCGTTTCCGTGATCCACCGCGACTCCGGTGACACCAAGACGGACATCGCAACGCAGTCCACCACGGCCTTGCTCGGCCAGGGTGTCAGCGCCATCATCGGTGCGGCTTCGTCAGGCGTTTCCAAGACGGTCATCAACCAGATCACGGGTGCCGGGGTTATCCAGTTCTCGCCTGCGAACACGTCGCCTGACTTCACCACCTGGGACGACAAGGGCCTGTATTGGCGTACTGCACCCTCGGACGTCCTCCAGGGCAAGGTGCTCGGTAACTACATGGCCACGTGTGGCGCCCAGACCGTTGGCATGATCGTGCTTAACGACGCTTACGGCACCGGCCTGCAGAAGAACGTGAAGGAAGCCTTCGAGGCAGCAGGCGGCAAGGTTGTTGCCGAGGAACTCTTCAACGAAGGTGACTCGCAGTTCAGCAGCCAGGTGGACAAAGTTCTTGCCGCCAAGCCGGACGCCATCGCACTGATCACGTTCGACCAGGCCAAGAGCATCGTCCCGCTGATCACCGGCAAGGGCATCAAGCCGACGCAGCTTTTCATGGTTGACGGCAACACTTCCGATTACAGCAAGGACTTCCAGCCCGGCACCCTGAAGGGCGCACAGGGAACCATTCCCGGTACGTTCGCCAAGGATGCCTTCAAGCAGAAGCTCCTGGCCATCGATCCCGCCCTGAAGGATTACAGCTACGCAGGTGAGTCCTACGACGCCGTGAACCTGATCGCTCTGGCAGCTGAGGCCGCCAAGAGCACCAAGGGCACGGACATCGCGGCCAAGCTGAAGGAAGTCTCCGAAGGCGGCGAGAAGTGCACCAGCTTCGCGGCCTGTGTGACGCTCCTCCGCGAAGGCAAGGACATCGACTACGACGGCCAGTCCGGCCCCGTAACGTTCTCCGACGCCGGTGACCCCACCGAGGCGTACATCGGTATCTACGAGTACCAGGATGACAACACCTACAAGCCGGTTCGCGAAGAGTTCGGCAAGCTGTAAGCCACACTCCTTCCACCGACCCGAACAGGTCCCCTTCCAGCAGGAAGGGGACCTGTTCTGCGTCCGGATCTCCCGAAGCCCGTGTTGCGGGGCCTGCACTGCGGGCTGTGGGCGGAGTTTGGGGCGCACTGCGGGCCTTGCAGTGCGGCTCGTGTGCGGCCACGACCCACTTTGAAGGTGCAGCCCGCCATTGGGCATCCCTATCCCGGCGTGTCGAGCCTCAGCGGCCGCAAAGCAGGTCGTGACGGTACATGGGCCGCCGGGTGGCATGCTGGTGGGGTGACTGATGGGATCAGCGAAAGACAACACGGCCTGCTTGTCTCGTGGTTGGGTAGCTTCACTGTGGTCACAGACCATTCGTGGCCCTTGCAGGACACCACGGTGCTCCGTGTGGAAACCCCGGATGGCTGCCAATATATCGTCAAGGCCAGTCAGACAAGCCACCATATCCGCCGTGAAATCGCCGCCTATTCGCGGGGAATGCCGGCCCTCGAAGGACTTGTTCCCACGTTGGCCCACGCGGTTCCCGAGGCTGGCCTTCTGGTTACGAGATACCTGCCTGGTGCACTGGTTGCCGGCAGCATTGCGGAAGTCACCCCGGATACATATCGCCAGGCGGGAGAACTCTTGGCGCGACTCCATCGCCCCGCCGGGACGTCGGCAAGCTACATGCGGTCGCTGCGTGCCAGGACCAAGTCTGTGCTGGAAAAGGCCGGGGGACTGCTTCCCGAAGACACGGTGCGCCGCCTGTCCGAGGTGGTGGCCGCCGTCGAACTTTCGCCTGTGGAGCTGGTAACAACCCACGGTGACTACCAGCCGTGGAACTGGTTGCATGACTGCGGGCGGGTGAAAGTCATCGACTTTGGCCGCGCGGACCTTCGCCCATGGGTCCATGACCTGGTTCGGCTGAGTCATCAACAGTTCCTGACGCACCCCGAACTCGCGCCGGCCTTCCACGAAGGGTACGGAAGGGTTGTTGCAACGGATCTCGATCGACGGTTGTGGACACTCGAAAACGTGGACCAAGCCGTTGGAACAGTCGTTTGGGCCCACCGCGTGGGAGACGGATCGTTTGAGCAGCAGGGGATCGCCATGGTCGAAAGGTTGCTGGTCCGAAACCATGCCCTGGATTAACGAGGGCACGGCCCCTTCCACGCGGAAAGGGCCTCTTTCTTTGGTGTTGTGAGGCCTGCTCTGCGGGCTGTGGGCGGAGTTTGGGGCGCAGGGCGGGCTCCGCAGCGCGGCTCGTGTGCGGTCACGACCCACTTTGCCGGCACCGCCAGCCCTTGGGCATCCCTATCTCGGCGTGTCGCGTCTCAACGTCCCCAAAGCAGGTCGTGACGGCACGCGAGCCGCCGGGTGTGCCCCGCCACCAAGAGCGAAAGGTTCGACGACGGCGCGCGCGTGAGTGCCGACGTCGTGCGTCTGCGTTTATGGGAGATGGGCGGGCGGCCACGACCCACTTTGGGCATCGCCCAGGCGGACACGCCGGTGTTCCGGAGCCCTAAGGGACTGTGCGTCCGCAAAGTAGGTCGTGACGGTCCGCACCCCCGAGGCAGATGCCCGTTGTGGGGCCCGCCCTGCGTTCTATTCGAGGAGTATGGGCGCAGAGCGGGCCTCGCCAGCGGGCAAAGAGCAGGCCCCGGGTCAGATGCCTGAACCGGGGCCCACGTGGTGTTGGCGAGCTCCTAGACCTCGTCGGCCAGGGTGCCCAGGTAGAGCTGGATGACCTTGGGATCCTTCATGAGTTCGCGGCCCGTGCCGGTGTAGGCGTCGCGGCCTTGGTCCAACACGTATCCGCGGTCGCAGATTTGCAGGCAGCGCCGGGCGTTCTGTTCAACCATGATCACCGAAACACCGGCGCGGTTGATCTCGTGGACACGGAGGAACGTCTCGTCCTGCTTGACGGGGGAGAGGCCTGCAGACGGTTCATCGAGAAGCAGCACCGCGGGATCCATCATGAGCGCCCGTCCCATGGCAACCATTTGGCGTTCGCCGCCGGACAGAGAGCCCGCCCGCTGTGCACGCCGCTTGCCGAGCTCAGGGAAGAGTCCTGTGACAAAGTCGAAGCGCTCGGCGAAGACCTTGGGCCGCTGGAACAGGCCCATCTGGAGGTTTTCCTCGATGGTCAGCGTGGCAAAGACGTTGTTGGTCTGGGGGACGAAGCCAACACCCTGGGTGACAAGCTTATTGGCCTTCAGCCCCGTGAGGTCCTGGCCACGCACCACCACGGTGCCGGAGTGGACCTTCACCAAACCGAACATGGCCTTCAGGAGCGTGGACTTGCCGGCGCCGTTGGGGCCAATGATGCCGATCAGCTCACCCTTGCGGGCCTCGATGCTGCAGCCGTTGAGGATGTTGACGCCCGGCAGGTACCCGGCCACGAGGTCGGTGACTTTGACGACGGCGTCTTCCGTGGGATTGCCTGCGGGGGCGGGGATTGCGCTGGTGGCGCTCATTTCTCGTCCTCCTTGGTTTCGGTCACGCCGGTTGCGGTTGTTTCGGTGGACAGCATGCCGGCGTCTTCGGTGCCGACCACCGACTCCTCATCGGCGACGAGTTCGGCTTCCAGCTCCCGGATGCCCTGGGCGTCGCCCAGGTCCACGTCGTGGTGGGCGCCCAGATAGGCGTCGATCACGGCAGGGTTCTTCATGACTTCGCCCGGAGGACCCTCGGCTACAACCTTTCCTTCGGCCATGACCACCACCCAATCGGCAATGTGCCGGACCATGTTCATGTCGTGCTCGACGAAGAGGACGGTCATCCCTTCGGCCTTGAGGTTCTTGATGTGGTCCAGCAGGGACTGGGTCAGGGCTGGGTTGACGCCGGCCATGGGCTCGTCGAGCATCACCAGTTTGGGACGGACCATGAGGGAGCGTGCCATTTCCAGCAGCTTCCGCTGGCCACCGGACAGGGAAGCCGCGTAGTCGTCCTTCTTGGCATCGAGCTTGAACTTCTCCAGCAGGACGTTGGCCTGGGCGGTGATCTCCTTTTCCCTGCCACCCCAGATCCCCTTGAAGAGGGCCTTGGACAGGCGCTCGCCGGGCTGGTCGGAGGCACCGAGGCGCATGTTCTCCATGACGGTCAGCTTGCCCATCACCTTGGTGAGCTGGAAGGTGCGGACCATGCCCATGCGGGCCACTTTGTAGGAGGAGACCCCGGCGAGGCTGTTGCCTTCGAACTGCCACTTGCCGGAGTTCGGAGTGTCGAATCCCGTGAGCAGGTTGAAGAGTGTGGTTTTGCCGGCGCCGTTGGGCCCGATCAAAGCGGTGATCTTGTGGCGGGGGATTTCGAGGTACTCGACGTCCACGGCGTTGATGCCGCCAAACGAGCGCGTCACGTTCTCTGCCACCACGATGGGATCGCGCTTCTTGCAGCCGGGGGTATTCTCCCCGACAGCGATGGGCCGCGAGTCTGTCATGTAATCGATGTTTTCGGTCGGCTGACCGTTGCTTTCACTCATGCGAATGCAAGCTCCTTCTTATTGCCGAAGACGCCTTGCGGGCGGAAGATCATCAGGAGCATCAGGGCCACGCCCACCAGGATGTAGCGCAGCTGGCCGGCTTGGACCGTGGTAAGCCAGGTGACTGCTCCGGATTCGATGAGCCCGTACAGCAGGCTCTGGGTCAGGGACAGCACCACCCAGAAGATCATGGCACCGATGACGGGTCCCAAAACGGTGGCCATACCGCCCAGGAGGAGGCAGGTCCAGAGGAAGAACGTCAGCTCGGTGCCATAGTTGGACGGTTGGACTGCGCCGCGGGGGAGCGTGAAGATCATGCCGGCGAGGGCGCCGAGTACACCGCCGATCACCAGGGCCTGCATCTTGTAGGAATAGACGTTCTTGCCGAGGGAACGCACCGCGTTCTCGTCTTCGCGGATACCCTTCAGGACGCGTCCCCACGGGCTGCGCATGAGCAGCCACACCAGGAGGCAGCAGACGATGACCAGTCCCCACCCAACCACGCGGATGAAGAAATCCCTGTTGTTCATGCCCATGTAGGACCCCTCGGGGAAGGGGTTCATGGAGTAGAAGCCACCTTCGAAGGCCGCGAGTCCGTTGGCCGAACCCGTAACGCTCGTCAGTTGGTTGGTGGTCACGACATACCGCACGATTTCAGCCGCGGCGATGGTGACGATGGCCAGGTAGTCCGCTCGAAGCCGAAGGGTGGGAATGCCGAGGATGAAGGCGAAGATTACCGAACACAAGACGGCGATGAGCAGGCCGATGAAGAACGGCGTTTTGAAGGTCAGCGTCGAGATCGCGAAGCCGTAGGCTCCCACAGCCATGAAGCCGGCCTGGCCGAAGTTCAGCAGGCCGGAGTAGCCGAAGTGGACGGCGAGGCCCAAAGCGGCAAGGGCGTAGGCCGCCGTAGTTGGACTGAACAACTCACCGGCGGCGCTGGAGAAGATAAATCCGAAATCCATGGCCCGCTCCTAACCCACACGCTCACGCCGGCCGAGGATGCCCTGCGGTCGGAACAGAAGGACAACAATCATGATGAACAAAGCGCCGACGTACTTCAGGTCGGCCGGCAGCCCGAACACGGTGGTCAGTTCCACAAAGATGCCAACGACGATCGAACCGATCAGCGCACCGAAGACGGTCCCCAGGCCACCCAGCGTCACGCCGGCGAAGATGAGGAGCAGGATCTGCGAACCCATATCGAACGTGACTCCGGGACGGTAGTAGGCCCACAGGATGCCACCGAGGGAGGCAAGCACGCCGCCGACGATCCAGACGATCCGGATCACCGAGTCCACGTCGATGCCCGAGGCTGCCGCGAGGGCTGGGTTGTCCGCCACTGCACGGGTGGCTTTGCCCAGGCGCGTTTTGAGCAAAACGATGCCGATCAGGGCGATGACGACGGCACTGATCACCAGGGACCACAGGTTGTTGGGCGAGATGGAAATGGGGCCGAGTTGGATTTCTGCGCTCTGCGCGCCTGGCAGTTGCTGGGTGGCTCCACCGAAGTAGAACTGGATCACATAGCGGATGGCCAGTGCCAAGCCGATGCTGACGATCATCATGGGAACCAGGCCGGTGCCGCGGCGGCGCAGCGGACGCCAAAGGCCGGCATCCTGGGCGTAGCCGAAGAGGCCGCCGCCCACCAGGGCCAGCAGTATCGCGAGCCAGAACGGGAACCCGAATCCATTGAAGAGGAACACCAGGACGGCGCCGAGCGTGACCATCTCGCCGTGGGCAAAGTTGGTCAGGCCCGTGGTTCCGAAAATGAGCGACAAACCAACGGACGCCAGGGCCAACAGGAGGCCGAAGCTGAGGCCTGCAACCAGGCGGTTGAGGAGATTCTGACCGAAATCCTGTTGCTGGACCACGATGCCCTTGCCGAAGGCGAAGATCACGGACAGGTTGGATGTTTGGCTGAACGTGACATTGCGGGGATTTTCCTGGCCGTCGGCCAGTTTGATGCCGTCCGGCAGGGTGGAGGTATCGAGTTCGATCTTGTAAGTGCCTTGGACCGGGACTCCGATGTTCCATGCACCGTTGGTGCCGGAGGTCGCCTCGCCTTCGAATCCGTTTCCTGAGGCTTTGATCTTGACGCCGGCTATGGGCGCCCGAGCGTCGTCGCGGAGGAATCCGCTGATGCTGTTCTGGAAATTGGTGGCTGATGGCGAAGGCGAGGGGGTGGTTGCCTCCGCCGCGGGAGCGGCGATCAACAGAGTGGCGATGAGGGCCGCGAAGAACGCCCCCATTGCTCTCCGTAGTCCCTTGGACCGTCTGATGGACGGGTCGCGCAGTGTGCTTCTCAAAATGGAAACCTCCACAGTGGGGGTGGTCCCGGCTGCGCCATTGCAACCGGTGCGAACGGACACGGGGCTTGGCACATTTCCTGCCTGCGTCTCAAAATGTGACCCAAGTCACCCATGCTGTGGCTATGTTACCGCTCAGTGCGGCCAAAAAATGCAGGGCCAAGGGGTCCAAAGGTCGCGATCAGGTAACAAAAGTGACGCAGGAGGCAACTGCCCTCCACTCTTCCAGCGCCGTGTCACGGTTGGGTTTCTTCTGGATGAACAAGGGAACTTTCCCTGCCGCGCGTGCGTGGTAATTGGTACCGTGAATTATCACTCAGCCCTTTTTCAGGAGGACACCCGCAATGGCACTTGGCGGAAACCCGATCTTCAACGGAAAGAATTTCCGTGGAGCCAAACAGGCACCGTCTGTACCGCAAAATCCGTATGGCAACCCCTACGGCCAGCAGTTTAACCAGGTACCCGGACGTGCCCCCAGCCAGGTCATGGATGGCCAGGCAGCATGGTCTGCCCAGCAGCAGAGCATGACCAACGAACAACTGCAGCAGATGTACAACCAGCCTGCCGCAGGTCCGGCCGATACCGGCCGCATGACGTACGACGACGTCATCATGAAGACCGTCATGTGCCTCGTCGTCCTGGTCCTGGGCGCTGGCGTCACCTTGTTTGTCGCCCCGACGTTGGCTACAACGCTCATGATCGTGGGCGCGTTGGGTGGCTTCGTGCTCGCCCTCGTGAACACCTTCAAGAAGCAGCCCTCACCTGCGCTGATCCTTGCGTACGCAGGACTTGAAGGCCTGTTCCTTGGTGGCCTTACCCGCATCCTTGACGGAATGTTCCCCGGCGTCGGCCTCCAGGCAGTCATCGGTACCCTGGCAGTCTTCGGCGTCACGCTCCTGCTCTTCAAGAGCGGCAAGGTCCGTGCCACGCCCAAGATGATCCGCTTCTTCATGATCGCCACCATCGGTTACGCAGTGTTCGCGCTGATCAACCTGGTGATGATGTGGACCGGTGCCGTGCAGGAGCCCTTCGGCCTGCGCACCAGCATCACCATTGCCGGCATCCCGCTGGGCGTTTTCATCGGCATCCTCGCGATCGGCCTCGCTGCCTTCTCCTTGATCATGGACTTCACCAGCATCGAGGAAGGCGTCCGCGCCGGCGCTCCGGAACGCTATTCCTGGGTTGCCGCCTTCGGCCTGACAGTCACTCTGGTTTGGCTCTACGTTGAAATCATCCGCCTCCTCGCCATATTGCGCGGCGACGACTAAAAGACGACCAAGCGAGCCATGCGGAAAATGCCCCCGAAGATATCGGGGGCATTTTCCCTTTAAAGCAGTCAGCCCAGGCGTTCGAAAACCACGGCCATTCCTTGGCCGCCGCCCACGCACAGGGTAGCCAGCCCCAGGGTCCCGTCGCGTTCCTTGAGCCCGTTAAGCAGGGTGGTGGTCATTCGTGCTCCCGTCATGCCGAAGGGGTGGCCCAGGGCGATGGCACCGCCGTGGACGTTCAGCTTTTTCCGGGTTGATGCCCAGTTCCCTGGCGCTCGCGATCACCTGGACGGCAAAGGCCTCGTTGAGTTCCACCAGGTCCATGTCATCGATGGTGAGCCCGGCCTGGGACAGTGCGCGCCGAGTGGACTCGACCGGCCCCATTCCCATGAGCTCGGGTGAGAGGGCGCTGACGCCGGTGGAGACCACCCGGGCCACTGGCTCAAGGCCCAGTTGGCGCGCACGCACGTCGCTCATGACCACCAGTGCCGCAGCACCGTCGTTGAGCGGACAGGCATTGCCTGCGGTGACGGTTCCCTCGGCCCGGAAGACAGGCTGTAGCGCAGAAACCCCGTCCAACGTGACGCCGGCACGTGGGGAGTCATCGGCACTGACCACTGAGCCGTCCTTGCGTGTGTACGGGGTGATTTCCCGCGCGTAGAAGCCCGAGGAAATGGCCTCTTCTGTCCGGTTTTGGCTCAGCACGCCCCATTCGTCCTGCTCGGCCCGGGTGATCCCGTAGGTGGTGGCCACGTTTTCCGCGGTCTGTCCCATGGCGATGTAGATATCCGGAAGCCTGCCGCCCAGCCGTGGGTCGGTCCAGGGAATGTTGGACGCCGCACGCGCTGCCGTCCGTTGGGCAGCGGCTTCAAAGCGGGGGTTGTGGTTGGCGGCGTCCGTTTCACCGGCACCCTGCCAGTTCTGGTATCGGGAAACACTTTCGACGCCGGCGGCCACCACTGCGTGCGCCTCGCCGGCCTTGATGGCGTGGAAGGCCATGCGCAAGGTTTGCAGGCTAGAGGCGCAGAACCGGTTGACGGTGGCTGCGGGCACGCTGTCCAGGCCGGCCACGACGGCTACCACCCTGGCCATGTTGGAGCCGGCCTCACCGCTGGGTTCGGCACAGCCAAGCAGGATGTCGTCCAAGCCGCCCCCATGGAGGGCAGCGGCGTCAAAACCGGGGATTTTGGCCAAAGCGGCCTGCACCATGGCTGCGGCAAGATCGTCGGGTCGTTCGTCCTTGAGGGAGCCCTTGAAGGCCCGGCCGATTGGACTTCTGGCAGTGGAAACAATGACGGCCTCAGTCATGGCCCCAGCTTACGCCCGGGATCCGTGCGCAAGCCGGGGACCAGCACAGCCGTTCACGCCAAGCGAAGCGCTCCCGCCGCCGGAGTCACGGTAAAGATGTCCGGTTCGGTGAAGCCGGCCTGGGCAAAAGCACGTACGACGGCGTCCCGCACCTGCTGCTCCTGGCGCACCGGAGTAAGGGCGATCGCCGAGCCGCCGAAGCCGCCGCCGGTCATCCGGGCTCCGATGGCGCCGTGAGTCCTGGCGGCCTCGACGGCCAGGTCCAGTTCCGGGCAGGAAATCTCGAAATCATCCCGCATCGAAGCATGGCTGGCATCGAGCAGGAGGCCGATGCTGGCAGGGCCGTGGCTGCCCAGAAGCTCTACGGTTTGCAGCACACGGTCGTTTTCCGTCACCACGTGGCGGACGCGGCGCAGCGTGGTTTCGTCCAGGACGCCGGAGGCTTCTTCGAGGTCTTCCACGCCAACATCGCGCAGGGCGGTGACGCCCAGGACCTCTGAGCCCAACTCGCAGGACGCCCGGCGCGAGGCATACCCGCCGTCGGCGTGGGAGTGCGAGACTTTGGTGTCGATGACCAGCAGCACCAGCCCTGCGGATTCTGCATCGAAGGGGACCAGGTCCAGGTGCTGGTCACGGCAGTCAAGGAACACAGCGTGGCCCTTGGCGCCGCGGAGGGAAGCCGATTGGTCCATGATCCCCGTAGGGGCGCCAACAAAGATGTTCTCGGCCCTCTGCGTTTCCAGGACCAGTTCTTCAGCACTGAGACCAGCGTCCGTGAGTTCGTTCAGGGCCGTGATCACTGCGCACTCAATGGCGTGCGAGGAGGACAGTCCGGCGCCCAGGGGCACGTCGGAATCCAGCAGGAGGTCGAAGCCAGGCACTGTGATTCCGCGTTCTTGCAGAGCCCAGGCCACGCCCAAGGGGTAGCGGGACCACCCTTGGCCTGAGCCGGGTTCCAGGCCTTCCAGCGACGTTTCCACCAGTCCGTGGCCGCCGAAGGTGGAGAGCAGGCGAACGGTGGCGTCGTTGCGGAGCCTGAGGGCAACTTTGGCGGTCTTGTCGATCGCGAACGGCAGGACGAAGCCTTCGTTATAATCGGTGTGCTCTCCGATGAGGTTCACCCGTCCCGGTGCCTGCCACACGCCGTCGGGGGCTGTTCCGAACGTCTCCTGGAAGCGTTCGGCCAGGGCGCTGGTGTCTGTGGTGGTGGTCATGCGGGGGAGCCTTCCAGGGTCTTGACGGAGGGGGCGCCGGCGACGCTGCGCAGGCGTTCTGCCACGGCCTCCGGAGTGGTGTCGTTGATGAACGCACCCATCGCCGCCTCCGAGCCGGCCAGGTACTTCAGCTTATCCGCGGCGCGCCGGGGTGAGGTGAGCTGCAGGTGCAACTGGCCGGCGGGACGCAGCGAAGAATCCAGGGGAGCTTGATGCCAGGCCGAGATGTAGGGCATGGGCGTTGGATACAGGGCGTCCAGGCGCTTGAGCAGGTCCAGGTACACGTGTGCCAGTTCGTCCCGTTCCTCCCCGGTCAGGGCCGCAAGATCGGGAACGTGCCGGTGTGGAACCAGGTGGATCTCCAGGGGCCACCGGGCAGCGAAGGGAACGTAGGCGCTGAAGTGGCGTGCTTCCAGCACCATGCGGCTTCCGTCTTCCCGTTCGGCCCTGAGCAACGACGCCGCGAGCGTTTCCTTCGCGTCGACGTCGTCGTAGTACTTCCGGGCAACAGCGCCCAGGCTGGCGGCGCGCGGAGTGACGTAGGGGTAGGCGTAAATCTGGCCGTGTGGGTGGTGCAGCGTCACTCCAATGTCTGCGCCGCGGTTCTCGAAGGGAAACACCTGCTTGATGCCGGGCAGGGCGCTCAAGGCTTCGGTGCGCTGGGCCCATGCTTCGATGACCGTGCGTGCCCTGGTCTCGCCAAGTCCGGCGAACGAGCCCGTGTGCTGCGGGGTGAAGGCCACTACCTCGCAACGGCCGAACGCGGCTCTCTTGATGCCGTGGCCTCCGCTGGCGGGGGCTTGTGGAATATCGCCCAGCGCAGGACCCAACGAGGGGAAGCGGTTCTCGAAGACCACCACGTCGTAGTCAGGAGCAGGTATCTCCGACGGGTTGGCGGCTGTGGTGGGGCAAATGGGGCACTGCTCAGCCGGCGGGAGGTGGGTGCGGCTCTGGCGGTGGGCAGCTACCGCAACCCACTCTCCGGACAAAGCGTCGTACCGCACCTCGCCGGGTTCCCCGCGGGCCGGAAGGTCCCGGTGGTCCACCAAGGACCTGGGTGTCCGTTCGGGAGTCCCGGGGTCGTCGAAGTAGATCAGCTCGCGGCTGTCGGCGAGGCGGGTACTGATGATGCGACTCATGAACCCATCATTCCATAAGCAATCAAAAACGCATAGTTTCTAACAAAAGTTAACATTGCTCGAATCCAATCAAGTATCGGGGTGCAGTACGGTATTCCCATGCCTGACTCTTCCCCCACTCCAGATGCAGAACCCCGGTCCGAGGCGCGCCGCTTTGCCACAGGCCGCCAATTCGAGTTGCGCCGCGGCGATGCGATCGCAATTGTCACGGAACTGGCTGCCGGCCTCCGCTTGTACTCGCGCAGCGGAGTCCAACTGACCGAAAGCTACGGGGACGCCGATATTCCTCCCGGTGCCACGGGAATCACCCTGGCGCCGTGGGCCAACCGCGTGGAAGACGGCGTGTGGCACCTCGAGGGCAAGAAGCAGCAACTCGACGTCACAGAGGTGTCCCGCAACAATGCCAGCCACGGCCTGCTGAGGAACGCCGGGTACGCGCTGGTGGATGAATCCGAGTTTTCCGTGACCTTGGAGGCCACGGTCTTTCCGCAGCACGGCTACCCGTTTCTGGTCCGCCACCGTGTCCGCTACGAACTCGATGCCAACCAGGACCTGCACGTCGAGCAAACCCTGGTGAACGATTCGGATGCCCAGGCACCCTTCGTTCTCGGGGCCCATCCTTACCTGCGCCTCGGTGACGTTGCTCCGGAAGACCTGACGTTGAGTGTCAAGGCGGGAACCCGGCTGGTTGCCGACGAGCGGTTGATTCCACGGAGCACCGCCCCCGTGGAAGGCGATTTCGACCTGTCCGGGGGCCGCTCCGTGGGCAGCTTGGACATAGACGTCGCCTTCACCGATTTGGCGTACGACGGCGGCACTGCCCGCCACACGCTGAGCGCACCGGATGGGCGCAGCGTGAGCCTGGTGCAGGACCAGAACTGCCAGTATGTCCACGTGTTCGTGACCGACACGTTCCCGGGCCGGAGCAAAGCCGTGGCGCTGGAACCCATGACGGGTCCGGCCAACGCTTTTAACAGCGGAGACGGCCTGCGTTGGCTGGCGCCCGGTGGATCCTTCGCCATGACCTGGGGTATCAGCGCTTCGCTTTAGCCGGTCTGCGGGTAGTGCCGGTTTCCCATACGGCCCGGGCTGCGGAAGTATGGGTTCATGACGCCAACACCGGACGCCAAAACCCGTTCAGACCGCCAAATTGCCGAGGATATACCGTACGGTGTGCGCATAGCGGCCGCATGGTCCTGGCGTGCCGGCCTCATTCTGGTGATGATCGGCATCCTCGTCTGGCTGCTGGGCAAGGTCAGCTTCCTCATCATCCCGGTCATGGTTGCTGCCCTGCTGGCAGGCCTGCTCTACCCCGTGGTGGTTTGGCTGCGCAACCTGAAGGTGCCCAACGGGCTTGCTGTGGCCATCACGGTGCTGGCCTTTATTGGCGTGATCGCAGGGGCCTTGGCCCTGGTGGGACGCCAGTTGGCGGCCGGCTTCGGGGAGCTGTGGCAGGAGGCGCTTACCGGCATTCAGCAGGTCCAGACCTGGCTTGCCGACGGTCCACTGCACCTGACCGCGGACCAGATCGACAAGTACATCGCCGACGCAGCAAACGCCCTGCAAAACAACAGCAGCAGCATCCTGAGCGGAGCGCTCTCCTTCGGCAGCACGGCAGGCCATTTCGCGGCCGGACTGGTGCTGGCACTCTTCATCCTGATCTTCTTCCTGCTGGAGGGGAGCCGGATCTGGGCCTTCCTGGTCCGGCTGCTCCCCAAGAAAGCCCGGCGGGCCACGGATGGGGCCGGCCGCCGCGGGTGGACCTCCATGGTCAATTACGTGCGGATCCAGATGTTCGTCGCTTTCGTGGATGCCGTGGGCATCGGCGTCGGAGCTGCAATCATCCAGGTTCCCCTGGCATTGCCCTTGGCTGTACTGGTGTTCATCGGCTCGTTCATCCCCGTGGTGGGTGCGCTGGTGACCGGTGCCATCGCCGTCCTGCTGGCCCTGGTAGCCAACGGACCGGTCAACGCCTTGATCATGCTGGCGATCGTGCTGTTGGTCCAGCAACTCGAGAGCCACATCCTGCAGCCACTGGTCATGGGCAAGGCCGTAGCGCTGCATCCGGTCGCCGTCATCCTCACTGTGGCGGCCGGTTCCTACCTCGCAGGCATCCCGGGAGCACTCTTTGCCGTTCCAATCCTCGCCGTAGTAAATACGGCCGTTCGCTACATTGCCGGGCGGACGTGGGAACATGATGGGGGACTGGGAGCGGCTGAGGCCGCCACCGCCGAAGGTTCACCGGGGCCTGACGGCGACTCCAATTTCAAGGACGTCGCCCTTCCCGCCGGTCATACCCGAGGCGGCGCCAGTTCCGACAGCAAGGCCAAGGTTTCAGGAAGCGTCCCCACGGAGCCTTCTGACGCCGACACCAACAAAGGAGAATAGCCAGTGAATACCCTCGAAACCCTGCCCGTCACGCTGGACGATGTCCTCAAGGCGCAGGAGCTGCTCGAGGGCATTATTACGAAGACTCCGGTGGAGTCCTCACGGGCACTTGGCACCCTCGTTGGCGGCAACGTCTTCTTCAAATGCGAGAACCTGCAGCGCGCCGGTTCGTTCAAGGTCCGCGGTGCCTACGTCCGCATGGCCCGCCTCTCCGAGGACGAAAAGAAGCGTGGCGTCGTAGCGGCCTCCGCCGGTAACCACGCCCAAGGCGTAGCAGTCGCCGCGAAGAGCCTGGGCATCAACGCCCGCATCTACATGCCGCTCGGCGTGGCCCTTCCCAAGCTCGCCGCCACCCGGAGCCACGGCGCGGAGGTGGTGCTTCACGGCCACAACGTGGATGAAGCCCTGGCCGAGGCGCAGCGCTACGCCAACGAGACCGGTGCAGTCTTCGTTCACCCCTTCGACAACGTGGATGTAGTGGCAGGACAGGGAACCATCGGGCTGGAAATCCTGGACCAGATCCCGCACGTGGACACCATTCTCATGGGCGTCGGCGGTGGCGGACTGCTGGCCGGGGTGGCGGTCGCCATCAAGGCCAAAGCCAAGGAGCTGGGCCGCGACATCCGTGTCATCGGCGTCCAGGCCGAAAACGCTGCCGCCTACCCGCCGTCGTTGGCTGCCGACGCCCTGGTACCCCTCAAGAAGGTTTCCACCATGGCAGACGGTATCGCCGTAGGCCGGCCGGGACAGCTCCCGTTCAGCATCATCCGCGAACTGGTGGACGACGTCGTAACTGTCAGCGAAGACTCGCTGGCACGGGCGCTGATCTTCCTGCTGGAGCGGGCCAAGATGGTGGTGGAACCGGCCGGCGCGGTGGGAGTAGCCGCACTGATGGACGGCAAGATCGAAAACCCGGGGAACACCGCCGTCGTGCTCTCCGGCGGCAACATCGATCCGATGCTCATGCTGAAGGTCATCCAGCGCGGTCTCTCCGCAGCCGGGCGGTTCATGACCGTCCGGATGATGCTGGACGACCGGCCCGGTTCCCTGGCAACGATCGCCCGCATCATCGCGGAAAACGACGCCAACGTCACCGGGCTGGACCACACGCGCCTGGGCGGCTCCATCAGCATGGGCGACGTTTCGATCACCATCAACCTGGAAACCAAGGGCCACGAACACGGGGAACAAGTGCTGGGCGCGCTCCGCGCCGAGGGCTTCCAGCCGATCGTGGTGCACTGACAGGAGGCCGGCATGGTGCTCGAAACGCCCGATGGTTCAAAGGCCGAGGCCCGCGATTCGCTGGCGGGAAGGGCCAAGGGAGGGTTGCTCTTCATGGGCGGCTTCGTGGTGCTGCTCTACGTCATTGAGTTCCTGAATACGCTCATGTCGCATGGGCTCAACCGCACGTTCGGCCTGCGTTCGCGCTCCTTCGACGGCGTCCTGGACATCCTGACCTTCCCCCTGCTCCATGCCAACCTCAACCACTTGCTTTCCAACACGCTGCCGCTGCTGATCTTCGGCTTCCTGGTGTTCCTGGCCGGGCTGAGGGTGTTCATCACGGCACTTGCGTTCAGTTGGCTGGGGTCCGGCCTGACCGTCTGGCTCATCGGCGGGGGAGGAGTCACCGTTGGCGCCTCCGGACTGGTGTTCGGATTTTTTGCCTTCCTGCTGGTCAGGGGTTTCTTCAACCGCAGTTGGTGGCAGATCCTGTTGTCAGTGGTGCTCTTCATGGCCTATGGCAGCATCTTGTTCGGCGTGCTGCCCACCGTGATGGGGTACGTTTCGTGGCAGGCGCACCTGGGCGGCGCGATCGGCGGCATCGTCGCGGCGATCCTCCTGCGCCCCAAATCCACAGCCACCACCCCGTAAATCCAACTAGGTCGCAGTTGTGCGCGTTTTGAGGGTTCAAAACGCGCACTAATGCGACGCAGTTGGGTGAGCCGGGGACAAAAAAACGCCGGCCCTTCCGCGAAACGGAGGGGCCGGCGTTCGTCTTCCAATAAGCCTTAGCCTGCGTACGGCTTGGCGGAAACGATCTCCACGGAGATTTCCTTGCCGTTGGGGGCGGTGTAGCTGAGCTTGTCGCCCTCCTTGTGGCCGATGATCGCAGCACCGAGCGGGGACTTTTCGGAGAAGACGTCGATGTCCGAGTCGCCGGCGATCTCACGGGAGCCGAGAAGGAACTTCTCCTCGTCTCCGGCGATCCTGGCAACCACCAGCATGCCGGGCTCAACAATTCCGTCGTCGGCGGGGGCTTCGCCAACCTGAGCATCGCGCAGGAGCACGGTGAGCTGGCGGATGCGGGCCTCGATCTTGCCCTGCTCCTCCTTGGCTGCGTGGTAGCCGCCGTTTTCCTTGAGGTCGCCTTCCTGGCGCGCGGCTTCGATCTTCTGGACGATATCCGCCCGGCCGGCGCCGGAAAGGTGGTCCAGCTCAGCCTTCAAGCGGTCGAAAGCTTCCTGGGTAAGCCAAGCTGCTGTGGCGCTGTTGGTGGTAGACACGGATTTCTCCTCTTGATCTGACAAAACAAAAGACCCCGCCGAGGTGGCCACTCGTGAAACTCAGTAACCAACTAAACGGGGGTGAAGGTTCTATCCATTGTAGTAAATCCTTTGGATGAACCCAAACCGGTTGAGTGCTGCGTCACATGATTGTTATTTGCCGCTGTCGGTGATCCAGCAATTGTCAACCACGCCGGACACAGCCGCGGATTCGGTGATGAGGACCGTCCGCTGGGCGGTTGTCCGCCCGCCGTCGGCGTCCTGTTGGGGATCATTCGGTCCGATCTCCACCACTTTCCACCCCACGACGGCGAACTTGGAGTCCATGGCCTTGATGGCGCATTTCGCTGTGGCTGTGGGGGACTTGGTGACCTGGTAATCCACCTCGGCCTGGGTGTCATCCACGGTGCTGTAGCCGATGTCCTTGAAGGTGACGGGAGCCGTGGCGGAGCCGGTGGCGACGTAGGCGGCAAAACCGATGCCCACCACGAGGGCTCCGATGATGATGTTCCTCTTGGACTTCCGGGTCAATCCGCGCTTTTGGCCACCGTAGCGATTGGCTAGGCTGTTGTCTGCCGGAAGTTTGGTGGCCGATGCGTCCTCTGAAGTCACCCATCCAGTTTAGTGCGGATCCCGGCAGTCCCTAATTTGCACCATCCATGAAAGAGGAGCCGTCCCGTGACTGCGTCCACCGAGACAGAGCAGCTTCGCCTGCTTGCCGTCCATGCCCATCCGGATGATGAGTCCAGCAAGGGTGCGGCAACCATGGCGATGTATGCCGCGGCCGGAGTTGAGGTCATGGTGGCCACGTGCACCGATGGATCGCGAGGAGACATCCAGAACCCTGCCATGGAGGATGCTCCGCACCCCAAGCGGGACATGGCGGGTGCACGCAGGTTGGAGATGGCGAACGCCGCGGCAGTCCTCGGCATCCAGCAGAGGTGGTTGGGATTCGTGGATTCGGGTCTTCCTGAGGGTGATCCGCTGCCTGCGCTGCCCGCGGGTTGCTTCGCCCTGCAGCCCTTGGAACGAGCCGCTGCGCCACTGGTACGTTTGGTGCGCGACTTCAAGCCGCACGTGATCATCAGCTACGACGAAAATGGCGGCTATCCGCACCCGGACCACATCATGGCGCACAAAGTGGCCGTGGAAGCGTTCGAGGCAGCCGGAGACCCCGGGCGGTATCCGGGCATCGGCGAACCGTGGGCGCCCAGCAAGCTGTACTACGACCGCGCCTTCAGTCCCGAACGTTTCCGTGCACTGCATTTCGCGCTGGAAGAAGCCGGATTGCAGTCACCGTACGCCGAGCGGCTTGCAGCCTGGCTCGAAGCGGACGCCGAGGGCCACACGCTGCCTGTGCCGGCACACCAGACCACCACGCAGATTGATTGCGGCGACTTCTTCGAGGCGAGGGACGATGCCCTCAGGGCGCACCGGACCCAGATCGACCCGGTGGGTTTCTTCTTCGCCGTTTCTCCGGACCTGCAGCGCACCGCATGGCCGTGGGAGGACTACACGCTGGTCCAGTCCAAGGTCACGTCCGAGCTGCCGGAAAAGGACCTCTTCGCAGGGATAAGATAGGGAAGGCCCGGGTTTCTATCGCTCGTAGAAGTCTCCCGGGGCCAACCAGATCCCAGCCCGCTGGACCGGCATGCATCAGCTCCCATAGAAGGTTTGAACGTGCACCACTTGATCCTCGCCCTGACCGTCAGCCCGTCGCCCGACCCCACCGGCACGCTGCGTCCGGGCCTGTCCGAGGACCAGGTGACGCCGGGTACGTGGGGCTTTGTCCTGACCGCCTTCATCGTGATCCTTACCACTTTCCTTATTGTGGACATGGTCCGGCGCATCCGCCGCGTCCGGTACCGCGCACAGGTGGAGGAAGCGCGACTGGCCGCCGAGTCAGGATCGGCTGACGCTCCGACGGATGAGAACGGCGATGCCGCTCCCGGGCCCCGCTGACCCGCAGGAAAACACGTGGCCCGGGGCGTCCAATGCCTTGGGCTTGGAGCCGAGCGCCTACTTGCGCCAGCATGCCGGCAATCCGGTGTTCTGGCGGCCTTTCGGCGATGAAGCCTTTGCCTTTGCGGCGGAACGCGACGTTCCGGTCTTCCTCTCGATCGGCTACGCGGCATGCCACTGGTGCCACGTCATGGCCCATGAGTCCTTCGAGGACCAGGCCACGGCCGACTACTTGAACGCACACTTCGTTCCCGTCAAGGTGGACCGCGAGGAGCGGCCGGACGTCGATTCGGTGTACATGGCAGCCACCCAGGCCATCAGCGGCGAGGGCGGCTGGCCCATGTCCGTCTTCCTCACTCCGGATGGGCTCGCCTTCCATGCCGGCACTTATTTCCCGCCCACACCCTTGCCCGGCAGGCCCTCCTTCCTCAACGTCCTTGAAGCAGTCCACGAAGCCTGGGCGGAGCGGCGCGAAGCCGTTGAGCAGAACGCCCGCGGTTTGGCGTCGAACATGGCCAACGCCCAGATGTCCGCCGCGGTACGGCTTGATGGGCCGCCCGAAGTTCTTGATGCCGGGTTGCTGTCCGATGCCGTCGGCCTGTTGGCACGGTCCGAGGACATGGCCGCCGGTGGCTTTGGCACCGCCCCCAAGTTCCCGCCGTCGGCCGTCGTGGAATTCTTGATCCGGCACGCGGCGGCACCCTCCGAAACGGCCGAAGCAGCGCGGGACATGGCCGGTCGGACCCTGGCAGGCATGGCACGCTCCGCCTTGCGGGACCAGCTCGACGGCGGATTCGCCAGGTACTCGGTGACGGCGGACTGGTCCGTTCCCCACTTCGAAAAAATGCTCTACGACAACGCCCAACTCCTGCGTGCCTATACGCACTGGATCAGGCTGGGCGGAAATGCCGTGTTCCCTGTTGAGGAAGCCGCTGCCGTTGCGTCGGACTGCGCCGACTGGATGGTGTCTGCCCTTGCGGTGGAAGGGGGCGGCCTGGCATCTTCCCTCGACGCGGATACAGTGGTGGACGGCGTCCATCACGAGGGGGCGGCCTATCTCTGGACGCCTGGCTCGCTGCAGGAGGTGCTGGGCACCGGCGATGCCGAGGCCGTTGCGCGGATCATGAACGTACGTAGTGCGGGCACCGTTTCCGCCCTCGGCTCGCCGCTGCATCCCGGGAAGCTGCTGACCGGCCCCGAATCCAGGACGTGGGAACGCGTGCGCCCGGCGCTTCTGGCCGCGAGGAACAAGCGCAACCAGCCCGCACGGGACAACAAGGTGGTGGCCGGATGGAACGGCTTGGCGGTAGCAGCCCTGGCAGAAGCCGGAGCCGTCCTGGAACGGCCGGGACTGGTCACGGCTGCTGAGGGCATCGCCGGCTACCTTGAACGTGTCCACTGGAATTCCGGCGAAAGCCTGTTGACACGCGTCTCGCACGATGCCGCGCCGAGGGGGATCGGTGGACTCCTGGAGGACTACGCCTTCTGCGCGGACGGCTTCTTTGCGCTCTACGCCGTGACAGGCACAAAACGCTGGTACGGCCTGGGCGAAAGCCTGGTCCTGGCCGCCAGCGAACGGTTTGTGGCAAACGGCCGGCTCGCAGACTCGGCCGGTGAATCTGCCCAGGTCTTCAATGCCCAGGGGCAGCATGCCGCGCTGGATCCGTTCGACAATGCCACGCCCAGTGGTGCCGCCGCGTTCGCCGGTGCGTTGCTGACCTACTCGGCCTACTCGGGATCCCACGATCACCGCCTCATGGCCGGCAATATCCTGGGCTTGCTTCCGCCGATCGCCAGCCGCGCGCCCCGGGTGGCTGGCTGGCTCCTGGCCACGGCGCAGGCCGCCCTTGCCGGGCCGGTGGAGGCCGCCGTCGCCGGTCCGGACACGCCGTCGCGGCGCGAACTCCACCTAGCGTTGCTGGCTTCGGCCAGCCCGGGTCTGGTGGTCGCCGTGCAAACCGCGGACGACGGCGGGTCCCCGGCAGCCGCCGTCGACGTTCCGTTGCTGCGGCACCGCTCAGGCGGCGCTGACGGCTCGGCGCAGGTGTACTTGTGCCGCGGGATGGTGTGTGAAAGGCCCGTGGGGACAGTGGCCGAGGTGGAGGCCAGGCTGGCCGCGATGGTTTCCGGCGACTGAGCCGCGGGGCCCTAGCTTAGGACGGCGATCATGATCGCCACGAAGTGAGCCGCAAAAGCGAACACCGTGAAGGCGTGGAACAGTTCATGGAAACCGAAGTGCTTCGCGCTGAAATTTGGTTTCTTGATTCCGTAGAACACGGCTCCGGCGATGTAGAGGGCGCCGCCAACGCAGATGAGCACGGCGGAGGCCGCGTTGGCGGCGAAGAACTGCGGCAGGTAGAACAGTGCACCGCAGCCGAGGGCAACATAGATGGGCACGTACAGCCACCGCGGTGCGTGGGTCCAGAGCACCCTGAAGAGCACGCCGGCTATGGCTGCGGACCAAATGGTCCACAGCAGCGTGACCGCCGCGGGCCTGTCCAGCAGTGACCAGGCGAGGGGCGTGTAGCTGCCCGCGATGACCAGCATGATGTTGGTGTGGTCCAGCCGCTTGAGCACAATCCGGACCCTGTCATTCCAGTTACCACGGTGGTAAACAGCGCTGACCCCGAACAACATGACTCCCGTCAGGGCATAAATGGCCGAGGTGACCTTGCGGTCCGCGGTGGGCGCAAGAGCTACCAGGACAATCCCGGCCGCAAGCGCAAACGGCGTTGCCACCGCGTGGATCCAGCCGCGCCACAAGGGCTTGATGTTGAGCGTGTCAGCCATTGTTAAAGGGTAACCTACGGTCCGGTAAGTTACTTGTGGGTAATATTGCTTCGCCTTGTTCCTGGGCATCTGCTGCACCAGCCTGCCAGCTCGGGCAGGTAGCCTTGGATGTGCGCGTCGTTCGATTGATCAGAGCAAGGAAGTCAGGTGAGAGTCCGGTGGAGCTGCCCGGTTTCCTCTACGGCTTCTATGAACGCAGGCTCCTCAGATCGCTCGACCACCAGAAGATTCCGCGCCACGTCGGCGTCATGGTGGACGGCAACCGCCGGTGGGCGCGCCAGTTCAACGCACCCACCAGCGAAGGGCACCAAGCGGGAGCGGACAAGATCCACGAGTTCCTGGGATGGTGCCAGGAACTGGGCGTCAAAGTAGTGACGCTGTACATGCTCTCCACGGACAACATGAGCCGCTCCGGCGAGGAGCTGGACCTGCTGATGGGCATCATTGCCAACACCATGGACCGCCTGGATGAGAACGAGGATATTTCAGTCCATGCCATGGGAGCGCCGGAACTCCTTCCCGACTACCTTGCCGAGCGGCTCAACAAGCTCACTGCCCGGACGCCGGTCCACGAGAAGATCCACGTCAACGTGGCCGTGGGCTACGGTGGGCGACGGGAAATCGTTGATGCCGTCCGGGAACTCCTCCAGGAAGCCGCTGCCAAGGGCCGTAACATGTCCGAGGTTGCAGATGAACTCTCGGTGGACGACATTTCACGTTTCCTCTACACCAGGGGCCAGCCTGATCCCGACCTCGTCATCCGCACCTCCGGTGAACAGCGGCTCTCCGGCTTCCTGATGTGGCAGAGCGCCTACAGCGAGTTCTACTTCTGCGAGGCCCTGTGGCCGGCTTTCCGCAAGGTCGACTTCCTGAGGGCACTCCGCGATTATGCGGGACGCCAACGCCGCTTCGGTTCCTGAGGCGCCTGATTCCTCATGCTCTTTGCAACCGCCGCTGGGTGAACTTCCGTTAATCCCGAATTCACTCGTGGAGAAACGACTTGCCGACGCCACAAAGAGGAATTTCCTGTGGCGGGGATTACGTTAAACCCATCAGCAGGCAAAACCGCCCGCTGATCGGGGAGGCCAGTAGATGGAGCGGATCATCGCACCAGTTACAGGGGAGGCCACGCCCGGCCTTCCGGCCGAGCCGCTTCACCATAAGGCCGGGCGAACGCCCGGGGCTGGAGTCGATGTGGCTATTTCAGAGCAACTGCCCGCAATGGTTTCCGACGGGGAAAGTGCAGCTACCTCTCGCGCCAAGCGCGCCACCAAAGGGACAAAGAAAACCGCGGCTCCCACAGGCCGCAGCTACGTCATAGATACCTCCGTCCTGCTCTCCGATCCGCACGCACTGCTGCGCTTCGCCGAGCACGAGGTCATTGTCCCGATCGTGGTCATCAGCGAACTTGAGGGCAAACGCCACGATCCGGAACTGGGCTATTTTGCCCGTAAAGCCTTGCGGCTCCTGGACGACCTGCGGATTGAGCATGGCGGCCTGGACCACCCCATTCCCTTGGGAAACGATGGTGGCCTGCTCAGGGTGGAAATGAACCACATTTCGCCGGACGTCCTCCCGGCCGGCTTCCGCGGCGGCGACAACGACAGCCGGATCCTGGCCGTCGCGAAGAACCTTGCCAACGAGGGCCACAACGTCACCGTGGTCTCCAAGGACCTTCCCATGCGCGTCAAGGCTTCGGCCATGGGCTTGCATGCCGATGAGTACCGGAACGAACTCGTCAAGGACTCAGGGTGGACCGGCCTGGCCGAAATCGAAGCCAGCGAACAGGAAGTCAGCACCCTTTACGGCCACGAACCGGTCTTCATCCCGGCCGCGGCCGAACTTCCCGTGAATACCGGCCTGGTGGTCCTCTCCAACCGCGGCTCGGCGCTGGGCCGGGTGGGTTCGGACAAGCAGGTCCGGTTGGTCAAGGGGGACCGGGATGTCTTCGGCCTCCACGGCCGCTCGGCAGAACAGCGGCTCGCCATCGACCTTCTCATGGACCCGTCCGTGGGCATCGTTTCCATTGGCGGGCGTGCGGGCACCGGTAAGTCCGCCCTAGCCCTCTGCGCGGGCCTCGAAGCCGTCCTCGAACGCCGCGAGCACCGCAAGGTAGTGGTCTTCCGTCCCCTGTACGCAGTAGGTGGACAGGAGCTCGGCTACCTGCCCGGCTCCGAATCCGAGAAAATGAACCCGTGGGCGCAAGCGGTGTTCGATACCCTCGGCGCGTTGGTCAGCCAGGAAGTAGTGGAAGAAGTCATGGACCGCGGAATGCTGGAGGTCCTGCCGCTCACGCACATCCGCGGCCGTTCTTTGCACGACGCCTTCGTGATCGTGGACGAGGCCCAGTCCCTGGAGAAGAACGTCCTCCTGACCGTCATGAGCCGGATTGGACAGAACTCCAAGATTGTCCTCACCCACGACGTTGCCCAGCGTGACAACCTCCGGGTGGGCCGGCACGACGGCGTCGCCGCCGTCGTCGAAACCCTCAAAGGACACCCGCTGTTCGGCCACATCACGCTGACCCGGTCCGAACGCTCGCCTATTGCGGCCCTCGTGACGGAGCTGCTTGAAGGGGCAGAAATCTAGAGTGCCGCCGGCCGCGCGGTGGTTACCACCGCGCGGCAGCGGCCTCCTGTGTGGCCGGGTTCCGGCCGGCCCCGCACTTTCGCCGTCCATCGGTTGGGTCCGCGCGTCAGCGGCCTCCCGCCGTCGCTTAGACACAACGCATAAGGCCCCCTTCGGTCGCTGGGCGACCTTAGGGGGCCGATGCGTCGCGATGCGCTCCTTTCCGGGAGCCCGCTGTCGCGCTAGTGCCGTCGGCGCCGGTCAGAGACCGAGGTAGGTGGAAAGTCCTTCGTGGCCTTGGACGTGGAGGGTCCAGTCGGGGCGTTTGAAGGACTCTGGGGTGAGGCGGACTTTTTGGACGTCACCCACTTCGGCGCCCCAGGTGGTGCGCGTGAGGCCGTTGGGTTCGTAGCCCAAGCTTGTGGAGACGCCCAGGGATTGTTGGTTCCAGGTTGCGGCTTCGGATTCGGCCACCTCCGCCTTCAGGTAATCGAAGGCGTAGCTGACGACGGCGGCCCGCATCTCCTTGCCGACGCCGCGGCCTTGCGCCGCTTGCTTGAGCCATGAGCCTGTGTGCACCGTCCGGAGTACCGCGAACTTCGTGGCCGCCAGGTCTTGGACTCCGAGGAAATCGTCGCATTGCCAAACGCCCAGGAGCAGGGTCCACTCATCCGGGGTGAATCCGGCCCGGCAGCGCCAGTACCACTGGGCCATGTTGGGAGCCAGTTCGTTGTCCGGGAGTTCGGCCCACGGCGTGCTGAAAGGGCTCTTGCCGGGCTCGTGGATTCCGGACCGGGCAGCAGCCACGGCGGCGGGGATGTCGGCGTCGAAAATGGGACGCAGGACGAGGCGCGGCGTGGTGAGGGTCAGTCCGAAAGGGGGCCAGATGTCTGCCAGCGAGGTCATCGCCGCAGTCTAGCGTGGCTGGAGCGGGGCTTGCTGTCACACGGCATCCTGCAGGGCCGCGCAGCGTCAGGCCGCCGGGCCGATGTCCCAGGAGATGTGGCGCCGGACATCGGTCAAGTTCATGGACTCGGCAAGGAAGAGGTCATCCAACATGTACTCGTCCACGGCCAGGATCTTGAGCCAATGGCCCTTGCCGGAGGATTCGCCATCCAGCGATTGGCTGGCGACGCAGACTCCTGTGGCAGCGTCTACACGGACCAGCGTCCGTCCCGGGTGCGCCAACGGTTCGGCGGGATCCGAAGGCTTGTAGGTCCGGCCCCGGGTGATCACTGCCTCCAGTGCCAGGCGCCCCTCGTGGTCCACCTCGCGGGGTTCATCGAAGGACACCGGGTTGGTGTCCGGGAATTCCAGGGGTACGGGCGCGTTGCCGGCAAGTTCCACGGGGTCCAGGGCGGCGGCGAGCCGGCCGTTTCCGAAGGAAGGCTCACCGTAAGCGGCTTCCGGACGGCGCCGAACCAGGCCGCCGTCGTCGTAAACAGGTGTCACCAGATGCGGCGGAAGCAGCCACGAGCGGCGCGTGGCGCTGACATAGAACTCGTCCCTGGAGTCGTTGATCCCCGTGGTGCTGTAGAGGAGTTGGCCATCCGGAGACTCCAGGCGGAGCGCTCCCGGACGCCTGAGCCAGGCCCGCACGATGTTGGCGCCCGTCCCCGGCCGCTCAAGGTATTCGAACCGAAGGCTGGTCCACTTCCAGGGCGATGAACGGCACAGGTTCCGGAACGTGGAGGACAAGTCGGAATGATCCCCTGAATGCCCGTTTGAGGGTCCAAATCCCGGCGGCAGGCCGGGTCCATCTGTACTGTAGCGCCCCATATCCACAGTGTACCCAGAGGTTCACGCCGGGCCCGGAGGTAATCCGGGGTAGCATCCGAGGGTGATCCGACGACTCGCCGACCTCTGGGACGCCGCCCCTTTTGCCTTCTGGCTGGTGCTGTTGGCGTCCCTCTATTTCGTGGTCATGGCGGTGCGGCTCACGGTGATCGACGTTCGAAGCCATTTGCTGCCCAACCGCATCGTCTTCCCGTCGTACGGGGTGGCCGGGATCCTGCTCCTGGCTGCGGCCCTGCTCTCCGGGTCACGCATGGACGGCGCGCTGGCCGGAATTCCGGGGCTCGGGGTGCTTGCCGGTGCCGCTGCTCTGTGGGTCCTCTATTTCCTGCTCCGGCTCGTCTATCCGCCGGGCATGGGATTCGGGGACGTGAAGCTGGCCGGGGTGTTGGGTTTGTACTTGGGCTACCTTGGCTGGGGCCACGTATTCGCGGGAACGTTCCTGGCGTTCCTCCTGGGCGGGCTGTGGGGGCTGGTCATCATCGTGACCAGGAGGGGCAGCCTCGCCTCGGCGATTCCCTTTGGACCGTTCATGCTGGCAGGGGCTGCCGCAGCCATGGTTGTCCTGCCTGCATGACGCCGTAAGCTGGCTGCATGGGTGCACCTGAGTTTGTGCTGAAGCTGCGGGAAAAAATCGGGAATGACCCGTTGTGGCTGCCTGCAGTCCGGGGCATCGTGTTGGATGACGAAGGCAGGGTGCTCCTGTGCCAACGATCGGATAACGGACACTGGACGCCGATTACGGGGATCCTGGACCCGGGGGAGCACCCGGCCCCGGGTCTGGTCCGGGAAATCTTCGAGGAAACAGCCGTGGTAGCCGAGACCGAACGGATCATCGGGGTCGGAGTGGTAGGTCCGGTGACCTTTCCGAACGGCGACGAATGCGATTTCCTCGATATCACGTTCCGCTGCAAGTATGTCTCCGGTGAGGCCCGGGTCAACGACGACGAGTCGCTGGATGTCCAGTGGTTCCACCTGGACGATCTCCCCGAAATGAGCCACGGACACCTGCAGGCCATACGGCTCGCCACGGAGCCCGAAGGCCCCGTGGCGTACCAGACGGAGTAGCAGATCAGCGGCGGGCGGCTTCGAGTTCCTCGGCCTCGGCGCCGCCGATCGCCTCACCGCGGGCAACCATGCCGGCCGTGTCCGAGAGCGGGATCTGCTTCAGGGTGATGGCCAGGATCAGGGCGATGGCGATGAACGGCACGAGGTACCAGAACACAGGTGCCAGGGAGTCGGCGTAGGCGTTGACGATCGCGTCCCGAAGCTGTTCCGGCAGCTGCGCCAGGGCCTGCGGATCCAGGGTGCTGGTGGACTGCGAGGCCTGCTCGGATGAAGCTCCGGCGCCGGTGAAGGCCTTGGTCAAGGACTCAGCGAGGCGGTTGGTGAAGATCGAGCCAAAGACCGCTACGCCCAAGGACGCACCTACTTCGCGGAAGTAATTGTTGGTGCTGGTTGCGGTACCGATCTGGTCCGCAGGGACCGAGTTCTGGACCACCAGGACAATGACCTGCATGATCAAGCCCAGCCCGGCGCCGAAAATGAACAGTTGTACGCAAATCATCCAGATGGGCGTCTCGGCGGTCAGGGTGGTCAACCAGAGCATGGCAAGGATGGTCAAGGCCGCGCCCAGGATGGGGTAGATCTTGTACTTGCCCGTCTTGGAAATCCTGATGCCGGAGAAGATGGACGTGCCCATGAGGCCCACCATCATGGGGAGCATGAGCAGGCCGGACTCGGCCGCTGAGGTTCCGGAGGACATCTGCAGGAACGTCGGCACGAAGGCGATTGCAGCAAACATGCCCAGGCCCAGCGTGAAGCCGATGGCCGTGGCGTTGATGAAGATCGGGTTGCGGAACAGGCTCAGCGGAATGATGGGATCCTCGGCGCGGCGTTCAGCCATGACGAAGGCGAATGCGGCCACGACCATGCCGGCGCCAAAAGCCCACGTCAACGGTGAATCCCAGCCTTCGTCCTTCTTGCCGCCAAAGTCGGTGAAGAAGATGAGGCAGGTGGTGGCAGCGGATAGGAAGACGACTCCGAGGATGTCGATCTTCTTTTCGGCCTTCTTGTTCGGCAGGGTCAGGGTGAACCAGGCCGTGATAAAGGCGGCGATGCCGATGGGGATGTTGATGTAGAAAGCCCACTCCCACGTCAGGTGGTCCACGAAGAATCCACCCAGCAGCGGACCGGCGACGGCGGACAAGCCGAAGATGGCGCCCAGCGGACCCATGTACTTTCCGCGTTCCTTGGCCGGCACAATGTCCGCGATGATGGCTTGGGACAGGATCATGAGGCCACCGCCGCCGAGGCCCTGGATGGCCCGGAACACCACGAAGCCCCAGAACTCCGTAGCGAAGGCACAACCGACCGAAGCCAGGGTGAACAGGGCGATGGCGACGAGGAACAGGTTCCGCCGGCCAAGGATGTCACCGAACTTGCCGTAGATCGGCATGACGATCGTGGTGGCCAGGAGGTAGGCCGTGGTGATCCAGGCCTGGTGTTCCACGCCGCCGAGCTTGCCCACGATGGTGGGCATGGCCGTGGAGACGATCGTTTGGTCCAGGCTGGACAACAGCATGCCCGCGATCAGGGCAGAGAAGATGATCCAGATCCTCTTCTGGGTCAAGAGCAGCGGCTCGGCTGCCTTCGAGAGTGTACTCATGCGGGGTCCTTCGGTGTCTGTGCGGGGGTGGTGTCCAGCGGTTGCGAAAAGAGTTTCCGGGCCGCGGCGAGGTTCTGGTCAAGAAGCTCGCGGTAGGGCCGGGTGTTGTCCTCCGAGAAGAACT
This sequence comes from Paenarthrobacter sp. NPDC090522, assembly GCF_044769225.1. NCBI lineage: Bacteria > Bacillati > Actinomycetota > Actinomycetes > Micrococcales > Micrococcaceae > Paenarthrobacter > Paenarthrobacter sp. NPDC090522. The sequence continues at coordinate 5,964 of NZ_JBIVXL010000009.1, read as the reverse complement.
GGTGGGAGGTCTTCTTGGAAACGGCTCCGAATACGGCCGAGGCCATGACGATTTCCGGGTGCCCGGGAGAGAGGCCTTCGCGGTGGGCGATCAGTTCCATGAACTGCAGTTCCCGGGCCTCGCCCTCCAAGGTCATGCGGCCAAGGAGTTGGGGCTCGGCCTTGATGGCGGCGATCAGTTGGTGGACCTCGGTGCGGCTGATGGTTGATCGCTCCACGATGTCCACGGTGAGGTGGTAGAGGGCTGCCAGCAGGGTGTCCGAGATGCCGTCGGGGCGACGTTCGGGATCGCGGTTGAAGTCATCCAGCGCATCCTGGGGAAGGTCGTCGGAGAAGGCCCCGATCACGGCGTCTTCCTTGGAATGGAAGTAGTTGAAGAAGGTGCGCCGCGAAATACCCGCCTCTTCGCACACTTCTTCAACGGTGTAGCCGTTCAGTCCCCGTGCGGCGGTCAGGGTACGGGCGACGGCGGTGATCGCCAGCCGCGTGGCAGCCCGCTTACGCTCGCGAAGGCCGCCGTCGATATTTGCACTATTGCTCACAGAGTAAAGTTTTGCACTTAGAAACCAATAGTGCAAAAAGAAAGTGAAGTGTCGTTCCCCACATGCTTCGGTACAGAAGGGGGCGGGGACGACGACGGCCGGCACCTTCCGTGCGGAAGGTACCGGCCGTCGTCGTACTTGCGGGTTGGTGCGCCTAAGCCTTGTGGGCCGGGGACGTCATGGTGGTGACGTCGAGGGCCTTATCGAGGTCGGCCTCGGAAACCTTGCCTTCTCCCTCGCCGACGAAGCCGAGCTTCTCGGTGGCCTGGCGGATGGTCAGGCCTTCCTTGACGGCGATCTTGGCGATCTTGGCGGCGTTCTCGTAACCGATGTACTTGTTCAGCGGCGTCACGATGGAGGGGGAAGCCTCGGCCAGGAAGCGGGCGCGCTCGACGTTGGCGGTGATGCCGTCGATCATCTTGTCGGCCATGACGCGGCTGGTGTTGGCCAGCAGGCGGATGGACTCCAGCAGGTTGGCGGCCATGACCGGGATGCCGACGTTGAGCTCGAAAGCACCGTTGGTACCGGACCAGGCGATGGCGGTGTCGTTGCCGATGACCTGGGCGCACACCATGATGGAGGCTTCGCAAATCACGGGGTTGACCTTGCCCGGCATGATGGAGGAGCCGGGCTGCAGGTCAGGGATGGCAATTTCGCCGAGGCCCGTGTTGGGGCCGGAACCCATCCAACGGAGGTCGTTGTTGATCTTCATGAAGGAGATCGCGATGTTGCGGAGCTGGCTGGAGCCTTCGATCAGGCCGTCGCGGTTGGCCTGCGCCTCGAAGTGGTCCCGGGCTTCGGTCAGCGGCAGGCCGGTGTCGGCTGCGAGGAGCTCGATGACGCGCTCCGGGAAGCCTGCCGGTGTGTTGATACCGGTGCCCACCGCGGTGCCGCCGAGGGGAACTTCGGCGACGCGGGGGAGTGCGGCGTTGATGCGCTCAATGCCGTAGCGGACCTGCGCGGCGTAGCCGCCGAACTCCTGGCCCAGCGTGACGGGGGTGGCGTCCATGAGGTGGGTGCGGCCGGACTTGACGACGTCCTTGAACTCCGCGGCCTTGCGGTCCAGGGACGCGGCCAGGTACTCCAGGGCCGGGATCAGGTCGTTGATCAGGGCAGAGGTGGCTGCAACGTGGACGGACGTCGGGAAGACGTCGTTGGAGGACTGGGAAGCGTTCACGTGGTCGTTGGGGTGGACCACCTTGTCGCTGCCTGCTGCGGAGAGGGCACGCGAAGCCAGCTCTGCGATGACCTCGTTGGTGTTCATGTTCGAGGACGTGCCGGAGCCGGTCTGGAAAACGTCGATCGGGAAGTCGCCGTCGTACTTGCCGGCCGCAACCTCGTCCGCTGCGGAAGCGATTGCCTTGGCGAGCTCTTCATCGAGCACTCCCAGTTCGGCGTTCGCGAGTGCAGCGGCCTTCTTGACGCGTGCAAGTGCTTCGATGTGCGTGCGCTCCAGCGTCTTGCCGGAGATGGGGAAGTTCTCCACAGCACGCTGCGTCTGGGCGCGGTACAGGGCGTTCACGGGGACGCGAACTTCGCCCATCGTGTCATGTTCAATACGGAACTCAGTGGTGGAAGTCATGGGGCTAGCTTAGGGCGATTGCGGGCTCCACCGAAAACCCGGAAGGCAGTGCTACGTGCCCCGGCCGAGGGGCCGGGGCACGTTGTCCTAGACCTGTCCGATCGCGGAAACAAGGGCCGCTTGGCCCTCACCGAGCTTGTAGGAGAGACCGATCACGGCCACGCGGCCGTCCTCAATGGCGTCGGAAATCACACGTGAGCTGTCCGCGAGGCGATCCGCGGTCTGCTTGACGTGTTCCACCACCATGTCGTTGACGTCTTCCTGGCCGTTGCGCTTGGCGGTCAGCACAGAGGGGGTGATGCGTTCCACGAGGTCGCGGATGAACCCCGGTGGCATCTCACCCGTTTCCACGGCTCCCTTGGTGGCTGTCACGGCGCCGCAGCTGTCGTGGCCCAGGATGGCGATCAGGGGAACCTTGAGTTCGCTGATGCTGTACTCCAGGGAACCGAGGACCGCGTCATCGATCACCTGGCCGGCCGTGCGGACCACGAAGGCATCGCCCAGGCCAAGGTCGAAGATGATCTCGGCCGCGAGGCGCGAGTCGGCGCAGCCAAAAATGACGGCGAAGGGATTCTGTCCCTCGAGGAGGGAGGAGCGGCGGGAAGCATCCTGGTTGGGGTGCTGGGATTCGCCGGAGACAAAACGTTCGTTACCCTCGCGGAGGCGTTGCCAGGCCAGGGCCGGAGTCAGATTAGTAGGCACCTGATTACTTTACGGCGCGGGCGTGGAAGGCTGCGAAAGTGTTGCGCCGGGTTGTGGGGAAGTGGAGCCTGCTGCGGGGGCCTGGTCCGCGGACTTTACGACGGCGGCCGCCAGGGTGGCGAACTCGTCGAGGTTTGCGGTGCCGCTCAGGATGATGGTGGTTCCTTTGTATTGCAGCGTCATGCTGCGCTTGTCCTTGCCGGAGTCGCGCAGTTCCCAGTCCTGGCCGCCGGCGTTCCGGGTTCCCGTGACCGGGAGGTTGCCCGTCTGTTGCAACACCCAGGTGGGGTTGGCCTGCCGCGTCTGGATCAAGCCGATGAACGCCTCCTTGGGCGTCAGGTAGCCCACCTCCCACGTGGGGACGCCAGTGGCGGTGCCGGTTTCCCACCGGGCATAGTTTGGCGTGAATGTGTCGCCGGTATCCGGGGTGACAGGTGTGAATCCCGCCACATCGGTGGCGTTCCGGGCGATGCCTGCGACGTCCACTGCGGGTCGGAAGTTCTCACCTTTGGGTGCTGGGTTCATGAGAACGACGGGAAGGAAGGCCAGGACACACAGCACCAGCGCGATGATCATGCCAATGACCGAGGCGTTGGCCCGTTTGGCGGCTTTCGCCGGAATGACGGGCTTGTACGGGGCGTCCGGGTTACTGGTGGGGCTGGCCTCATTGGCGTTGGGGCCATTGCCGGCCGCGGGCTTGTCCTGCGTTTCACTCACTCTTCCATAGTCCCTTATCGCTGCTGTGAACACACAACCGGGAACCTCACCGGGCCCAACGGATGCGGTGGTCATCAACCGCCCGGTAGGAGCTCCGGCGACTATGATCAATGGAGAGGGACCACAGGTGGCCTCGTGCAACCGTGTCCGGTCCCGTGAATCGTCACTCGAAGAAGAGGTTCAAGTGTCTCCTGCACCAATGACCCAGCAGTTTTCCACGATTTCGCCGTCGCTCGCCGTCGGAATCGACGAGCCTGACCGTAACCTCGCGCTGGAACTCGTCCGTGTCACCGAAGCCGCAGCCATTGCCGGCGGCCACTGGGTTGGCTTCGGCGACAAGAACAAGGCAGACGGTGCCGCCGTCGACGCCATGCGCTCATTCCTCCACACCGTCCACTTCAACGGCGTTGTAGTCATCGGCGAAGGCGAAAAGGACGAGGCCCCCATGCTGTTCAACGGCGAACAGGTTGGCGATGGCACCGGACCGGAGTGCGATGTTGCCGTAGACCCCATTGATGGAACGCGTCTGACTGCCCTGGGCATCAACAATGCCCTTGCCGTCCTGGCCGTGGCCGAACGCGGTTCCATGTTCGATCCCTCCGCCGTGTTCTACATGGAGAAGCTCGTCACCGGTCCCGAGGCTGCCGACATGGTGGACCTCCGCCTTCCGGTCAAGCAGAACCTGCACCTGATCGCCAAGGCCAAGGGCGTCAAGGTCAGCCAGCTCAACGTCATGATCCTGGACCGCGACCGCCACCGCCCCCTCGTGGAGGAAATCCGTGAAGCCGGCGCGCGCACCAAGTTCATCATGGACGGCGACGTCGCGGGTGCCATCGCCGCGGCCCGCAGCGGTACCGGCGTGGATGCCCTCATGGGCATCGGCGGCACGCCGGAAGGCATTGTTGCTGCTTGTGCCATCAAGTCCCTCGGCGGCGTGATCCAGGGACGCCTGTGGCCCACTTCCGACGACGAGAAGCAGAAGGCCATCGACGCCGGCCACGACCTTGACCGCGTCCTGTCCACCAATGACCTTGTCACCTCGGACAACTGCTACTTCGCAGCCACCGGCATCACCGACGGCGACCTCCTCCGCGGCGTGCGCTACCAGAAGGACCGCGTGCTGACGCAGTCAATCGTGATGCGTTCCAAGTCCGGCACGGTGCGCTTCGTCGACGCCGAGCACCACGCATCCAAGTGGGAGACGTACGCGCGCAAGGCGTAGTACCCCGGACTTGTCGCGCCCTGGGCGCGAAAGGCGCCCCATCGCTCTGCGGCTATCTCCTCGTACCTCGTCGATTTGATGCCGCTGACGCGATGGGGCGCCTTCCGCTATGCGGGGGGCGTTGGTGCCGCGGCCCTGGCCTTCGCGCTGGAAGAGAGAATCAGCGGAGCCGGTCGCGGACTTTGCGTGCCAGTTGGTACGCGCCGTAGCGGAGTTTGTTGACCGGAAGGTCCCACGTACCGGGGTAGGAGACTTCACGGCCGCCAAAGGACTTCTTGAAGGCCGTGAAGCCTGCCCATTTGTGGTCCGGCTTGTCTTCGGGGGCCACGCCCCACAGGTCCACGTGCTTGAGGCCTTTGTCCTTGGCATCGGCCATGAGGGTGACCAGCAGCGGGATGCCTGCACTGAGCTTGCGGTGGGTGTCATCCAAGGCGGCGTGGGCGTAGACGCGCGTATCCGAGGAGTCATACGCAAAGGCCGCCGCAATCGGTTCGCCTTGCAGCTCTGCGATGAAGAGGGTTCCGGCGCCCGCGGGGAGCAGAGACTGGGCCACGCTGGTGAGGTACTCGTCGCTTTGCGGCTTGAAGCCGTTACGCGCTGCCGTGAGGTGCAGGAAGTGCAGCAGCACGGAAATGTCCGCGGGGTCCTGTGACGCCCGGAAAGTGACACCCTTTTTGTGGATGTTCCGGTACAGGTTCCGGTTGGTGGGCTTCATGCCCGCCAGGACATCCTTAAAGTCACCTTCAAGGTCCACGATCCAACTCAGTTCCGGTTGCTGGTTGGCCGGCGCGGGCTGCAAGCCGCGTGCCCGAAGGAGGGGGCCGGCGTCGGACGCGGAGAACCCGGCGGAGACGGGTTCCATGCGGACGAACACGGCGCGTTCTTTCTTCGCCAAAGTCACCAAGGCGGCAGTAGCGGCGTCGAAGGCTTCCACGGAGTCCGCCACGGGCCCGTAGGGTGCATAGATCACTTTTCCGGCGGGGTTCTTTTCCTCGATGGCCAGGAAGCTCCAGCCGGGACCGGACTGCTCGTGGACGCGGCGGCCCAGGGAGCGTTGCACATCGGCCCAGGCGGACGTTTGGAGGAAGTGGTCCATGCTTAGTTCCCTTTCGCCCAGGATGACAGTCCCGTGGTGACGGCGAAGGCCACGCTGGTTTCGGTGGCTCCCTGGACAGGATGGACGTTCACGGGATTCTCCAC